>MHVR01000010.1 GCA_001825315.1 Candidatus Zambryskibacteria bacterium RIFCSPHIGHO2_02_FULL_43_14 | reverse complement strand
CAGTCTGATAGGGTAGCTTTCGGTACTCCCAATAGTTTTCTAATTTCGTTGTAACTCTTACCGGTAGTGCGTAGTTTAACTGCTTCACTCTTATCTCTTCTCATATGCTGTATATGATAGCATAGGGGTTCGATTTGTTACATTTGGTTATGCACATTTTGCATGATAAGATGTTTTATCGCGGAGTGTAGTACAGCGGTAGTATACACGCTTCGGGTGCGTGAGACCCGAGTTCGATTCTCGGCACTCCGAAAGTTTACATTCCGAAGATAGCTAGACGGGCTTGCTCGCCATAGCTTTAGCAAAGGCGGGGCGTAGTATAGTGGTAGTATATATGCTTTGGGAGCATAAGGTTCGAGTTCGATTCTCGGCGCCCCGATAGAAAAAGTGAACGGGCTATAAAGACGGGCTGTAGTATAGCGGTAGTATTTGCCCATGGGGTGGGTAAGGCCCGGGTTCAACTCCCGGCAGCCCGAAATATTAATAACTTTTTGTGCGGGATGCCGGAATCGGACCGGCGCATCGAACTTGGAAGGTTCGCATTCTACCACTAAACTAATCCCGCTTGATTTTTCACGATCTCAATTGAACTTAGTATTCTTCTTCTAAGAAGTACACCAAATTTTCTCTTATTACAGCTACGGATTGTTACATGAGCAGTTCCAAATAGCAACTTTCCAGTATTTCTAATTTTTTTATTTAATCTCCTGTCAACATAAACTTGATGAAATTGGCTTAATCCTAGGTCCGTAACATCAGACCAGTATTTTTTGCTCTCTTTTATATCACAATCCGAATTATGACGCCTGTTCGATTATTAAGTAACCCTAGATAATCACATTTTCTATAATTTCTATTCTGGCCTTGCGATTTTCTTGGTCAATTTTGATTGTCACTAGATCTAGTTGCCAATCGCAATCCAACTCCTTCTCTAACAGATATGTCTGCATAGTTCTAGATAGACGTTTAAGTTTCCACGGATGCATATTATCTTCCGGCCTATATCCTTCAGTTACATGTGAGACGCTTTTTACTTCTATAAATCTAATAGTGTTATTTTTCTTAGCCACAATATCTATTTCTCCCCATTTTCTAAGATAATTTCTTTCTATAATTTCAAATCCTCTTCTTTTTAAAAATTCACAAGCTACGTTTTCTCCAATATCACCTAGTTTTCTTTTTTCTGTTCTATTATCGAGTTTCATGAATAACGTTTTATATAAGTTTCATATGAAACTTATATTTTAAGAAAATGGCTATAATTAAGGACATCTAAACATTATGGTCATTAAATATATGTCTTTTAATACACATTCTCCACATAATTATCCACAGTTCTGCTAATTCATGGTATAGTTTTCCTTTGAATAAACAACTTTTTGCATTAAAAGATTTTTGTTTATTAATTTTAATGGACACATGAGAGACAGAGTCTATCAATTAAAATAGAAAACCGCCACGGGTCTCCGTAGCGGTTCCCGCCACGGCGGGACATTATGGTCATCTTCGTTCAGAGAACTTTGACGACCAAAGGTCAACGTTGCTAAAAAGCTATGCTGACCGAGGAAAGATCATTCCAGAAAAAGAGCAGGGCTCACGAGATGCACTGGACCAAAAAATATAAAGTTGAAGATCCGTCATCCTTGCCCAAACTCCTAAACCAGAATCATCTTCCGGTCGTTGGAATGGCCTTCCAATACAAATACTTGACGTCTAACTGCCGCTAGAGAGCGAATGGTGTCTGTCAAGCGTCTACGATCAGTATATCTTATAAAGGACAAATTTTGAAACATAAAACTGTGGATAACTTTGTCCTTTATAATATGGCCCTATTTCAAGGTTAATTTAATAGGACAGTGATCTGAACCTAAAATATTATCAAGTATTTCTATAGATTTTATTTTATTTAGTATCTCTGGTGAAGAAAAAAAGTAATCTATTCTCCACCCAACATTTCTCTCTCTGGCAAAAGATTTCATATCCCAATACGTATAAACTTCTTTCTTATTTGGGTAAAAATGTCGAAAAATATCTGTCCAGTTATTCAAAATAAGCTTATCCATCCAAGCTCTTTCTATGGGTAGGAAACCGACACGAGTCTCGTTTTCTTTTGGTCTAGCTAAGTCTATTGGTTTATGCGCCACATTTATATCTCCGCAGAAAATGATATTTGGATGTTTTTCATGTAACTTGTTTATGAACTTTAAGAAATAATTATAAAAATCTAATTTATATTTTAAGCGCTCTGGTGGTCCACCACCGTTGGGAAAGTAGGTGTTTATGAGTAGAAAATCCTTATATTCAGCCATTATTAGACGTCCTTCTTGGTCAAAAGCTTCTATTCCCATATCACGTGAAACTTTTACGGGTTTTTCTTTGGAATATATAGCCACGCCACTGTAACCTTTTTTAATAGTAGGGAAGTGGAAATATGAATAGTAGCCATCTGGGGCATTTAATTCGAGGGGAAGTTGGTCTGGCAAAGTTTTGGTCTCTTGAAGACAGAGAACGTCTGGTTTCATATGGAACACTTGCTCCAAGTTTCCTTTGCGATGAACCGCTCGTAGTCCATTGACGTTCCAAGAAATTATTTTTTTTATCACGAAAGTAATTCTAGCATAGGAAAAATCTAACTTTTTTAACTTTTTTGTCTCAATCAGAAAGTTATCGGCATTTATCTAGTACAACTACTCGACAGCGAAGCTGATATAATAAGCTATAGGCAGAGTATGTACCCCCGTCTTTGAGTTTTTGAATGGATGAACAATTTTTCAGGAGGGTTGCCATGCGTAGTACCACACTGCTCTTTGTTGTTTGCGTCGCCGTTCTTCTTGCTTTCAGCGGCTGTGCTTCGGATTCTTCGCCGACAGCTCCGTCAGCATGGTCACAACGACCTGAATTGCCGGCTGGAGCCCAGTGGTCAGCTGTCGGACCGCTTATTGTTGAACCGCCGTCTGCTCCAGTAGGAACATATGTCACTTTCGGGTTCAACATGACAGGACCGAAGGGTTTTTGCCATGAGTTTTTCAACCGAATAAAGAGGCCTAACGGTTCAATTAATACAGAACTACCGCGCTCACCTCGTTTTTGCAGTAGTAATGGGAAGAGTGGTTACAGTTCAAATTTCAAGACAGATATGCCAGGATGGTTCGAAATTGCCGTTGAAATGTACGAATATGACGGGGATCAACTGCGGCCCGATTCTCCCGTCGTGGTGCGAGGAGAAGCAACTGCTTTCTGACTTCTAAAGAGTCGGGTATGGGTAAAACAGAGAAATCTGTTTTACCCATTTTGTTTTAGTTATGTGTGGATAACCCTGCTTTCTAAAATATAAAAAAAGATTATGATATATATATGAGACGGAGGTTGATAATCGTAATAATTTTAATTTTCAGTATTTTTTCTTTTTGGTTTTTATTTAAGGAATTTACGACTGCAAAACAATTTGATGGCAATCTGTTAAAAGTTGACGACGGTTTTGTGGTTGTGAGAGGTACGTTTGTTGATTCCAAGCAGATATCTCTGTCTAAAGATTTGACTGATCTTAAAATTTACATTGATGGAGAAACGATGATAAAGAGAGTGGCGATAAAAATACCGAATACAACCGAAATGTTTGTGATCGATTCATTACCTAAAGAAGAAACGGTTGTTGATTTGGAGACGATGAAAAATGATTTTTTAAACAACACCATTGGTCTAACCGCCAGGATAAAAAAGACTTATTTAAATAAATATATGACAGAAGAAATTACTTATCGGACCCCGATTTTTAGCCAACCAAGACCTTAAGATGCCTATTCTAATGTTTAATAAAAAAAGTTTTATTGCATGTTTCTTGATGGTTTTTGTTTTTATGCTTTGGACACATCAGTCTTTCGCCTCAACTAATTCCAACTCACTAAACACCATTTGCGATAGAAAAGATACAAGCACTTCCAATGTTCCATGTGCTTACACTGTATTTTCTGGAGATTACCAAGCTTGGAAAGCCACATATTCGGCTTATCTTGAGGGGCACGGCGCGTTTGGTGGTAGCGGTGGCAGGGGTGGTATGACTCTTTGCTTGTCTTCTTCTGCAGGAGCATGGACAGGCTCCTGCCAGACCGTCGTGAATTCTAATGGGGAAGGTAATGTTGGTGATGGAGGACGAAATTTTAATGGATCCATAGATATAAAAGATGATCGCACTGTGCCATATGGATGGTTAAATATCTTTATGTATGCAAATGACGCTACCTGGAATCCTCTTGGTTTTACGGTTGAAGGAAGAAAGGCAGATGTTAGCATGACTCAATCTGACACCAGCGTTAATACTGGCCAAAGGTTTTCTGTATTTTGGGATACTGATCAGACCGTGGAAGATCCCAGAGTATATATGTCGGGAGCCGGTATAGTTTGCGATCATTCCAACGGCCAGCAGGTTAATCCCGACGGCAGTACCGGTTGCACCATGAGTCAGACTGGGACAGGTGAAGTCAAAATTGAAGCCAGAGGACCATCTAGTTCTGGCCCGACAACTGTTTCCAAGTCAGTTTATATAAATGCGGCTTCTCCACCATCATCAGTGCTTAATTGGAGATGTGGTGGCGGTGGTGGGTGTATATATGTAACTGATGGTTCCGGACAATACTCTGATTCTACATGCGGAGGTAATGCTTGTAACGCTCCACCTCCACCTCCACCTCCACCTCCACCTCCACCTCCACCTCCACCACCTGGTGGTGGCCAAACGATTACGGCCACGGTTAACGGATCCGGATCTCTATCCTCAAGTCCAGGTGGATTAAGCTGTGGATCTAATTCAACCTGTTCCGCTTCTTTCAGCGGTAATACTTTTGTTACCTTAACCGCTTCGCCTGCTGGTGGTTGGAAGATAAAAGATTGGGGAGGTACCTGCAGTGGTTCAAGCTCTACCTGCAATTTTACAATGGACCAAAACAGATCAGTTACGATTAATTTTGAAGTTGCTTCAGCTCCTCCACCTCCACCTCCACCTCCACCCCCTCCGCCTGGTCAAGGTACTTGCGGGCAACAATATTGCGACGAAGGCGGTTTACCATCTGCTCCATCAGGAGGAAGTTATCAAAAAACATGTAGTAATTGTTGCGGTAGTAGTAGTGGATGGGATAAATTTATACTCAACTGTTCAGTTCCACCACCTCCCCCTCCACCCCCTCCGCCTGGTCAAGGTACTTGCGGGCAACAATATTGCGACGAAGGCGGTTTACCATCCGTTCCATCAGGAGGAAGTTATCAGAAAGTATGCTCAAACTGTTGCGGTGATGATAGTAGATGGGATAAATTTATACTCAACTGTCCAGTTCCTGCACCAACCGTTGATCTCAAAGTCGATGATTCCTATGGTCCTCTTCCAAAAGCTTATGGCAGTTCAGCCACTTTAACTTGGAGTACTACCAATGCTGTTAGCTGTTATTCTTCCAGCGCCTGGCTTGACGCCTCCAAGCCGGTAAATGGCACTGAATCAACTGGTCCCTTAACTTCTTCTGGAAACTGGGTGCTGACCTGTTTTAACGGTCCGGGGGGCACAGGAGAAAGAACACAAAAATATGTCACGATCAATGTCGGCGCGCCTAACTATGAAGTAGTAGTCTCAAACAATTCCGGATCTGGTACCATCTCTGGTCCCGGTATAAATTGTCCGGGGGATTGTGGCGAAACCTACTCCTCGGGTACATGGATAACACTTATAGCCACACAAGCAAATGGTTACACTTTCAATGGTTGGTCCACTGGTGCCAGCACTATCTGCGGAGGTCAGGGAAGTACCTGTTCTGCTCTCGTAGATGGCAACAAAACAGCGAGTGCGAACTTTAGCGTTATCCCGCCACCGTTCAATTACACTCTTTCAAGCTCTGGCACGTCGTATGTAACCAAAACAAGTGGCAATGCCTCTACTCAAAATACTATTACCAAGACATTAACTTCAGGAAATGCAGAACCGGTGGATTTATCTCTCTCTGGTATTATGCCGACAGGGGTATCCGTATCGGGTATTTCTAATCAAGGGTGTTCTCCTTCTCCTACTTGTTCTTCGGTTATTTCCTTCAGTGTAGCTCCCAATACTCCTGTCGGTACTCACACTATTACTGTTTCCGGTTCTACATTAGGCAAACAGACAAGCTTCAATCTTGTGGTCTCGGGGAATCCTATGACGGTTACCTGTTCAGCTTCTCCCTCGACAGCGCTTCTTGGCCAGAATGTCACTTGGACAGCTACAGTTTCCGGAGGCACGCCTCCTCTGACATATGTATGGAGCGGTACCGATATTCCAACTACTCTCCCCTCGAACAATTCTTCTTACAGCAAGAGTTATAGCACTATTGGTCAGAAGTCTGCTACAGTGACCGTAACTGATGCTGATGGTCTGTCAGCCAGTTTTACTTCCACTGTCCAGATTAAGTTCGACCCTGATTTCGAAGAGTTTTAGTTATTTTATTTCACTCTTAAATTGCCATTATGGAACAATCACCAAACGTAAAAATTATTTCAGCCGTAGTAGTTATTCTCTTAATTCTTGGTGTCGGCTATATCTTAATGGGCAAGTCTAGCGTTCCAGAAAGTAATCCGCAGACATCCGATAATGATGGCGGTAGTCAAGAATTTACGGCAGTAGTAGAAAATATTCCAACAGTTGGTGGAACTCTCTCGGTTCCTGCTGAATTTCCTGCAGACATCCCTCTCGAAAACGGGGCGGTTCTCGAAAGTGCCATCACACGTTATCCTAATCAAGGAGCTCAACAATTGAGTGTCAATTATCGAAGTTCAAGAACAGTTGCGCAGAAGTACGCCGAATATAAAAATTATATGAACCAAGCGGGCTACGAGATAACAGAAGGAGCAACGAATACCACGGTTAGAGCTATTTTTGGCACCAAATCGGAAGCCAATCTGTCTGTGGCCATAAGCAGTTCCGGTGGTAGGACTCTGGTTCAGCTCTCTTATCTTTTGAAATAAATACCAGCATAGTTTTCAACTCCTTTATTCTGTTTGACATGATAGAATAAAGTGAACTATGCACGTCGACGAAAGCGAACTTGAAAATTTCTTGACTGATTCCGGTCTGGTTTCTGTGAAAGAAATTGGACTGGCCAAGAACGAAGCTAAAGAAAAAAATACGAGTATCGGGAAAGTGCTCGTGGCTAAAGGCACTTTGACCGAAGATGATTTTCGGAGAATGCAGGCTTATGTCCTTGGTATTCCTTTTGTCGATCTTAAGAACCAGAAACTTGATTTCGCAGTTCTTTCTCTCATACCAGAACCTATCGCCAGAAACCATAATATTGTCGCTTTCAAGAAGACTAACGATAGTCTTGAGGTGGCCATGCTGAATACCGAGGACTTAACAGCCATCGACTTTGTCAAGAAGAAGGTGGGTCTCAAGATTTTGCCTCGGCTGACAGATGATGAGTCCATGAAGTGGGCATTGCTTTCTTATCAGAAAACCTTGAAAGCCGAATTCGGAGATATTATTCAGAAAGAAGCTATCTCGCTTAAAATGGTAAGTGATAAGGCGAATGGTAATGAGGAAGTGGGGGATGCACTCAAGAAATTAGCCGAGGATATCCCAATAGTGCGTATTGTCGATACTCTACTCAAACACGCTATTATTCAAGATGCTTCTGATATTCATATTGAACCAGAAGAAGACAAGGTACTTGTGCGCTACCGCGTAGATGGAATTTTGCGTGATGTCATGGTGTTACCGAAAAATACTATCTCCGGTATCACTGCCCGTATCAAAGTGCTCGCCAATCTCAAGCTTGACGAAAAACGCGTTCCCCAGGACGGACGTTTCAAAATTGATGCCGAGGGTGAAAAAGTTTCTTTCAGAGTCTCCACTCTGCCTGTCTATTATGGGGAAAAGACGGTCATGCGTCTCTTGCGGGAGAGTGTGTCTGGTTTTACGCTCGAGAGTCTCGGATTTCATGGTCGCGGTCTCGACGATTTGCACAAATCACTTAGGGTGACTACCGGTATGATTCTTGCCACCGGTCCGACTGGTTCCGGCAAAACTACGACTCTCTATACGATGCTCGATATCGTTAATACTCCGAGCGTCAACATTTCCACTATCGAGGATCCTGTCGAGTATCAAATGACCCGTATCAATCAGACTCAAGTGCGTCCAGAAATTGGCCTCACTTTTGCCAACGGTCTCCGCACTTTAGTACGCCAGGACCCCGATATCATCATGGTCGGAGAAATCCGCGACAACGAAACGGCGGCACTTGCTATCAACGCTTCTCTGACTGGCCATCTTGTGCTCTCGACACTCCATACCAATTCCGCCGCTGGCGCCATTCCTAGACTTCTCGATATGAAAGTGGAACCGTTTCTCCTTGTCTCCACCCTCAATATTGTTATCGCACAGCGTTTAGTTAGAAAGTTATCGGCATCAAAGACTAAATATTTTCTAAGCGAAGAAGAACTTGTTTCGCTCGGCAATGTTGTCTCGCTTGATAGAATACTTACTGTTCTTAGGGAGGAGAAAATTATTAATAAAAAAGATGATTTCAGTAAAGTGCCGTTTTGGAAACCAGCTCCGGGTAAAGATAGTGAAGACGGATATGCGAGTCGCATTGGCATACATGAGGTGCTCAAGGTTACTCCTACTGTCAAAGACTTGATTATGAAAGGGGCAACGGCTGGAGAAATAGAAGCGCAGGCGAAATCGGATGGCATGATGACTATGATTGAAGACGGTATTTTCAAAGCCGCGCAGGGTATAACCACTATAGAGGAAGTCCTGCGAGTTATTTCTGAATAGGGCCTAATAAGTCATAAGATTGACATATATATTTCGTCTATATAATATATATATCATGACTGAACAAGTAATATTCAAAATCGATAAAAAACTCAAGGAACAAGCTATGAAAAAAGCCAAGCGAGAAGGGCTGTCTCTTTCCGTTGTACTTAAATCTGCCGCGAGAGCATATGTTGATGATGAGTTTAAAGTCGGTATTTCTTACAGCCCGCAACTAATTCGAGCCATCCGACAGTCAGAGAAAGAAATTAGAGAAGGGAAAATTTTTCGCGGTGATCTGCGGGAGTTGATAAAAAAGGTATAATGACAGAATGATTTCTGTTGCCTATACCCCAAAATTTGTAAGACAATTCAAGAAATTAGACGACTTCCTTCAAAAAGAAGTAATCGAGAAGTTCGATCTCTTTATAAAAAATCCTAATAATCCCAGCTTAAAGATTCACAGATTGCATGGGAAATTTGATGATTGCTGGGCTTTTTCCATTGATTACAGATATCGAGCAATTTTCAAGCATTTATCTAGAGTAGAAATAATCATGATTGCAATCGGTGACCACGATGTCTACAAGTAATTCCCGTATAATTTAAATATGCTTATTTAAGGCCATAAAACAACCCTTAAATTATTTTCCAAAGTCCTTGACAAAAGAGCAATAAGGTGTATAATTGGAACAGATAATAAGTACCTTAAAAACTACTTGTTTTCGCCATAGTTTTGAGCATGTAATCTGTTAAACACCGAGTGTTTAACATTTGTATGTTGAAAGCTGTGGCGACGTTCCGTCACCCAGTCCATCCAAGGAGGATGACGCCATGACCAAAATCATGACCCCGTCCGAGAATACCATCACCGCAGGGCAGATCGGCAAGATCCAGGACAATCTGGCCGCCGCTCTCCGCAAGTCTGGGCTTCCGAGCGAGCCGACCCAAGAGGTCATCGAGACCCAGGGCGATTCACTTATTGCCGAACTTGTCGCGGCGGTTCGCAAGCGTGTCGAGGCGGTGAACAAGATCATCCGCCGTGCGGTCAAAGTGGACCGCACCAAGACTGCAGCAGAGGTCATCGACGCCACCAGCCGAGTGAGGTGGTATACCGACGAGCAGGTGCTCGCCGAGATGCCACTCGATGGCCGCGAAGAGGACATAGTCAAGTTCTTCGAACTCGACTATGATCCCACCGTCGACGAGCTGGACCGCGAGTACAAAACTCGCATCCTCCGTCCCGACCCCGCGGCCGTGGCGCAAGCCATGACCGACGACCCTGCCCTCGCTGATGAGCGCCCTGTTAGCGTTCAATGGCGAAACAGCAAGGGCCATGCCTGCTACGCGATCTTCGACCGCTACGGCGGCAAGCGCGACGTGCGCGTCGACCGGGGCGACGACGGATGGGATCGGGACTACCGGTTCGCTGGCGTCCGCAAGTAGCACTGGGATCTTAGATCACTGGTTCTGTAACTTGGAACCTTTGGTCTTGGCTCTCCCCGCCCAGCACTTACGAGTAAGTGCTGGGCGGTTTTCAATTTCTTGGATTTGATTTAATATTTAAGATGGTAGTAGGTAAGTGCGGGCGACTTAAAATTGTGTTTCTCCTGCCACCGAATCCAGTATTCATACATCGAGAATATCTGCGTTCAAGGATTCAGATAGAGTGGTGTGTGTAGAACTTCATAAAAAATGAAGATACTTGGTGTGAAATATTGGTGCATTTGATATGCCAAATACGAGAAAAACTGTACAACCTTGAGAGTATTCAAGAGGTGGTGGAACAGAAGATATTTCACATAATGCTACGCGATCTTCAACCGCAACGGCGGCAAGCGCAACGTGAACGTCAACCGGAACGACAACAGATGGAATCGGGACTACCGGTTCGCTGGCGTCCGAAAGTCTCTCATTTCTCTCCTGCTTCGGCGGGGGAGTTTTGTTTTGCCAGTTGGTTATGCCAACCACCGAGCATCTTTCCTGTCTCATCAAGAGGTAATGATAAGTTAATGTAACTCTTATTTTCAATCGACTTAGTTTCCCACAATACTAAGAGTAAAATTTTTAGAGTATCCAACTTGCGGATAGCTAAGCGTACGTACGAGGTCTTCTCTTCTTTTGATAAAAAAGCAGCTGTAGCAATATTTTCCATGATCTCTATGAACAGCTTGTCTATCCTATTGCCCAGAGTATAGCGGTTGACTTGAGGTAAAATGACATGAATCTTATGCCAGAGAACATAAGCACTCTTAATCTTTTCCAAAACCGGCAAAACTCGTTGGGGGGGGGCTTTTAAAAGGCTCGCTCATACTTATGATGATATCATCTCGGTGGAAAATTTACTCGGAGCCTGGAAGGAGTTTCTAAGAGGCAAAAGGAACAAGAAAGATGTCCAAGAGTTTCAACTGCATCTCATGGACAATATTCTTTCCCTGTACCAAGATCTCAAGAACAAGACTTACAAACACGGCCCCTACCACGCTTTCAACATCTCGGACCCCAAGCCAAGAAACATCCACAAAGCGACAGTCCGAGACAGGCTCCTGCACCGCGCCATTTATCGGGTGCTCTACCCATATTTCGATAAAAGATTCATCTCCGACTCATACTCCTGTCGATTAAATAAAGGCACGCACAAAGCTATCAATCAGTTCAGGAAATACGTTTGGAAAGTAAGTAAGAACAACACCCACCAGTGTTGGATATTGAAGTGCAATATCAAAAAGTTCTTCGCCTCAATTGACCACAATATATTGTTACAAATTCTAGAGAAATGTATTAGAGATAAGGATATCATGTGGCTTCTTGAGCGAATAATAAGTAGCTTCTCTTACTCTGCATATATGAGTCATGGCGCAAATATGCAGAAGGGTCTGCCTTTGGGAAATTTAACCTCCCAGCTTCTGGTAAACATTTACATGAACGAATTCGACCAATTTATGAAGCATCGACTCAAGGTGAAATATTATCTCCGCTATGCCGACGATTTCACCATGATATATCATAGTAAGCCCGAACTTATCGAGTTCGTCCCTCATATCAGAAATTTTCTGAAAGAGGAACTTAAACTTGAACTTCACCCGGGCAAAGTTTCTATCAAGACCCTTTCCTCCGGCGTGGATTTCTTGGGCTGGGTACATTTCCCGAATCACAGAGTGTTTAGAACAGTGACGAAAAGAAGAATGCTCAAGAAGGTGTCAACCTGCCAGGTTGACACCTTGGAGCAAATCAAACTGTCTTACTTGGGGATATTGAAATATGGGAATACTTACAAAATAAGAAGAAGTTTTGATGTATAATTAATTTGTATGACTCTCTATAAATATAAAGCCAAGAATAAGGAAGGAAGCGCATATGAGCGCACTCTTGATGTCAAAAATCGTTCCGATCTTTACAATATTATCCGCGGGGAGGGTGGCAGTGTAATTTCTATTCAAGAGGTTAATAGTTTTATGTCCTCGGTTTCTCTTAAAGATATATTTGGCGGCATCAAAACTCACCAAAAAATAACTTTTGCCAAGAATCTCGGCTTAATGATGAATGCCGGACTACCTGTAACCCGGGCGCTCTCCGTAATGAGTAGACAATCAAAAAGCAAAACTTTCAAGAGATTACTTACTGATATTGAAGAGGACGTCAGCCACGGCAAGACGCTTTCGGAATCACTAGGCAAGTGGCCGAAAGTATTCTCAGCGCTTTTTGTCTCTATGGTTAAGGCAGGAGAGGAGTCAGGAACTGTTTCCGGTTCGCTTGGCATTATCTCTAGTCAGATGGAGAAGTCGTATCTCTTGGCCAAGAAAGTACGCGGCGCGCTCATTTATCCGGTCGTCATTATCTCGGTTATGATTATTTTGGCCATTCTGCTCTTAATCTTCATGGTACCGACTCTAACTGCGACTTTCGAAGGTTTGGGAGTGAAACTGCCTATGGCCACTCGCGTTCTTATTTATTCAAGTAATTTTCTAGTCGAAAATGTCATCGTCGTCTTAGTGGTGATAATTCTTTTGGCGATTTCTGCTGTTCTTTTTTGGCGCAGTAGAACTGGCCAAAATTTAGTGGATATCGTCTCTGTTCGCATTCCCGTTATTGGCGGGATGATTAAAGAATTTGAATCTGCTCGCAGTGCTCGCACTCTCTCCTCGCTGCTCTCCGCCGGTGTAGAGATCATAGTAGCACTCGATGCTACTATTGACGTTCTACAGAATCATCTCTACAAGAATGTTCTTGCGCGTGTCCGAGTCGTAATAGAGAAGGGGGAGCCGATGTCGGCTGTATTTATCGAGCATGAACATCTTTTTCCTCTCTTTGTCGGCGAGATGGTCGCTGTCGGCGAAGAGACTGGTAAGATTTCCGAAATGCTCATGTCCGTGGCGAATTATTACGAGGAAGAAGTTGACCAAAAAGCTAAAAATCTTTCGACCATCATCGAACCAATATTGATGATTATTATCGGTATTGGAGTAGGCATTTTTGCTATCGCAATGCTCGCGCCGACTTATTCCTTGGTGGATTACATTTAATTTTCATGGAACACAAAGGTCTCACTGTTCTCGAAATCTTGTTTGCTATCTCCATTCTCACACTTGCGGTTACAATTGTCGCTTTCTCATTTTCCAAACTTAATTCCAAGCAGGCACTTGATAGGAGTGCAGACTTGGTCGTTTCAATCTTAGACGATGCACGCTCACTGACTCTTTCTTCGAAAGGCGGCTCTCAATATGGTGTTCAGTTCGAAGCTTCGCAAGTGATATTATTTAAAGGCGTTGCTTATTCATCGTCCGACTCCTCAAACGTAGTGACTGAACTCAATCCTATGGTCGGTCTGCGCAACGTTGTTCTCTCTGGCGGAGGAGTAAGCGTGGTTTTCGAACGTTTGACTGGCAACACGAACCATGCCGGTAGTGTGGAAGTGTTCTTGAAAGCTGTTCCCGAAACTCTGCGTACCATCAGTATCAGTGCCACGGGTGTTTCGAACGTCATTTTTTAGATTGTCTTTATGAAAAAGTCTAGCGAAAATTTCAATGGGAACCACGGCCTGACTCTGGTTGAAGTCCTCATCACCACCTCAATTATCTTGACGTTTCTCGTCGCGCTTTTTTGGACGCATAATCTTTATCTGGAAACGGCCTTCTCCAACAGAAATGTTATAAAAGCGGCGCAGCTTGCCGAAGAAGGTCTGGAAGTAATAAGATTTCTCAGAGATTCTTCTTGGAATACCAACATTATGCCACTTTCTCTCGACACAAATTATTATCTAGTCCTGGAAAATGGAGAGTGGCAGATTGGCACAGGCCAGGTTTTTATAGATACTACTTTCGAGAGAACTATAACCCTTTCGGCGGTCTATCGCGACATTTCCGCCGACATTGTTTCGGAAGGTGGAACGCTCGACCCGGACACTTTAATGGTGGTCTCGAGCGCTTCTTGGCTAAATCGTGGAGCGACCACCACCAAATCAGTTTCAACTTACATTACTAACATCTTTAATAACTGAAATGCCGCCTTTCTTTAAACGTCATAGATTTATTATGAGTGGAGTTGAAGGGTTTTCTCTGGTGGAAATGCTTATTTACATTGCTATTCTAGCTCTCATGCTCTCGGTCATTATGAATATAGTCGTTTCCACGATTCGTTCGGAACGAATTATTAAAGTCTTAAGAAATGTCGAAGATTCGGCTATCCTCAGTCTTGAACGTATCACTAGGGAGACGCGTCAAGCGGGAAGTGTGAATCTAAATTCCAGTATCTTGGGTTCGAGCCCTGGCAAACTTGTGCTTGAAGGTACTGATGCTGGCGGTAATCCACGGACTGTCGAATTTTATCTCTCTTCAGGCAAACTTTTTCTTAAGGAAAATGGAGTAGATACCGGTGCTCTGACTCAAGCAGATGCTCGGATAAGCAGTTTAATTTTCCACCTCTTTTCCGGTTCGAATTCCGAAGGTATTCGGACCGAAATAACTATTGAGAGTGGCACAAGTACTCATTTTCGCTCTGACAATTTTTATTCCTCGACACTTTTACGATAATTCGACTATGCTTACTACAAGTAACATGAGAAATAAAACACCTATTCTCCTAAACCGTGGGCAAGCGATGATGGTCGCAACCATCTTATTTTTAGTAGTCTCTGTTACGATAATTTTCGGCTTGGTCGGCCCTATTCTGAAGCAGCAGAAAATAACCTCTAATCTGGTCTTATCGCGCCAAAGTTATTTTCTAGCCGAAGCTGGGATCGAAGATGTGGTCTACAGACTCAAGACCGGCCGACCAGTTTCTGCCACTGAAATCTTGAGTCTTTCGGGAAGTACAGCTACGATGGTCACCACTGATACTATCGGAGGTAAGCAAATTGTGGCCACCGCCGAGGTAGAAAGCGCTGTGCGTAAAATTGAAGCCAATCTGACATTAGGGATCGGGACAATCTTTCATTATGGCGTTCAAGTCGGCTCGGGTGGCGTGGAGATGGGTGAAAATTCTGATATCGTTGGCAATATTTATTCCAATGGAAGCATTTCCGGCGATAACGGGGCTAAAATATCAGGGGATGCCATAGTGGCCGGATATATCGAAGAAAATCTGGAAGCCGTGTCCACAAGTTGTCTACAAGATCAAATTATCGGTAAAACTAATCCTAAAATCGACTTCGCCCAAAGTTTCGTCGCACCCTCTTCAGATTCTTTAGCTAAAGTCAGTCTGTATTTAAAAAAAGTTGGGAATCCATCCAACAGAACGGTAAAAATTGCAACCAATAACAATGGGTCTCCTGATGATGAATCTCTGGTGTCTGGCACGTTAAATAAGGATCTAGTAACATCTTCGTACGGATGGGTAGATATCACTTTCTCGTCCCCGCCACTTTTAATAGCTGGGAATACCTATTGGATTATTTTGGATGCTAATCAAGATAGCAATAAATATTGGGTTTGGTGCAATGATTCAGATAGTGGTTACAGTGGTGGTATAAGTAAGTACAGTAAGGACTGGGATGACGATCCGTGGACGCAAACTACTGGTGATCTTAATTTTAAAACTTACTTCGGCGCTGATAACAGTTTTCTTAGCGGTGTTACTGTTCAAGCAGACGCCCATGCTAACACTATTACCAATAGTAAAATTTGTGGAGATGCTTACTATGAAAGCATAGATGCCGGTTCTTTAGATTTTTTAAATAATCCCACAACGCAAATTTGCGGGGTGCCTACTACAGACGGCACAGCTTATCCCAATTCTCCCGATCCACCTGTTGAAAATATGCCCATATCACAAGGGAATATTGACCAATGGAAAGCCGATGCTCAAGCCGGAGGCACGATCGCGGGAAACTACAGTATAACGAGCAATACTTCTCTGGGGCCGAAAGAAATTACTGGCGACCTTGTGATGACCAGTAATAATAAAACACTGACAGTCACTGGTACTATTTACGTCCACGGAAACATAGATATAAGTAACGGCTCCACGATTCGTTGCAACGCGTCTTATGGCGCAAATTCGTGTCTCATAGTTGCCGATGGTTGGATACATACGAGTAACAACGGGACTTTCGCTGGATCAGGTACAACGGGCAGTTTTATAATGCTGTTAACTACTCTTGCCTGCGACGGTTCTTTTTCTACAGGATGCACACATCACGACGGCGCGGTGGATGTGCACAACAATGCGACTGGAGTCATATTTTATGCTCAAAATGGTAAGGTGAATCTTCACAATGGCGTAAATGTGACGGAAGTGACTGCTTATAAACTTGCTTTGGATAACAATGCGACAATAACTTACGATCAAGGACTGATGAACACTGTTTTCTCCAGTGGCCCTAGCGGAGGATTTGAGATTCTTGATTGGAAAGAAATAGAGTAGTATTAAAATATCATGGCCAGACCTATATTAGTAGCGAATTGGAAAAATCATCCGAGTTCTCTTATCGAAGCTAAGACTCTCTTGAGACAATTGTCGAGAAGCTCAAAACTCTACAAGAAACTCTTTTTCTTCATTGCTCCACCTTATCCTTATTTTGCGCTAGTTTCTGAACGTCTTGGCAATTTCGGCCAATTAGCGGCCCAAGACGTCTTCGTTCTTCCCTCGGGGAATCATACTGGACAAGTAACTCTCGATATCTTAAAAAGTTTTGGCGTTCGGTTGGCCATCTTGGGTCACAGCGAGCGCCGCGCTCTTGGTGAAACCAACGATTCAGTCTCGCAGAAAATAAATATTGCTCTCCGATCCGGAATTATTCCTCTGGTCTGCGTTGGCGAAACAGCTCGAGACCAAGATGGTGAACACTTCGAATTCTTGCGCGATGAGCTCAAACTTTCGCTAGCCGGTCTTAATCGGAAAAATGATATTGCTAAGTTAGTTATAGCATATGAACCGGTCTGGGCCATAGGTAAAAATGCTCGAGATGCCATAGCACCCGCCGACCTCTCACAGTCAGTCATATTCATCAGAAAAGTACTCACCGATATGTTCGGGAGGAAGACTGCTGAACACATCCCTATTCTCTATGGTGGTTCTGTCGAGTCAGCCAATGTTAGAGCGCTCCTGCATGAAACAGGTATCAGAGGGTTTTTAGTTGGACATGCCTCACTTCACACCAAGAGTCTAGAAGCAATAGCTGAATCACTTATTTGAAATGAAATCAATTCTTGAAGCTCCGGATCTGAAAGGTAAATGCGTTTTAGTGCGGGTTGACTGGAGCGTGCCTACCAGCGATGGTAAGGTGATAAACGATTATCAAATCAGAAAATCGTTTCCAACTATAAAGTATTTGCAAAAAGCCGGGGCCAAAATAACTCTTGTGAGTCATACAGAGAAAGATGACGACTCCCTGCTTCCTATATATAAGTGTGTTAAAGAACTTCTTCCGGAATTGACATTTGTTAAGCCAAGCGACCTGGTACTTCTTGAGAACCTTCGTCAGGATAAGGGCGAGAAGGAAAATTCCAAGGAATTCGCCAAGAAACTTGCTGGTCTGGGGGATATTTTTGTCAACGAAGCTTTCCCCGTTTCTCACCGAGAACATGCATCCATCGTCGGAGTGCCGGAATTTCTGCCGAGTTATGCTGGTTTACAACTGGTTCTTGAAGTCAAGACGCTCTCCAAAGCTTTCTACCCCATGCATCCGTTTCTTTTTATTCTCGGCGGAGCCAAATTTGATACTAAGTTGCCCTTGCTTAAAAAATTTATTAATATTGCCGACTGGATATTTGTGGGTGGAGCTTTGGCCCATAATTTTTTTAAGATACTTGGTAAAGATATTGGTGATTCTCTAGTAAGCGATGACGACTTTGAGTTAAAAGAACTTTTGGATACGGGTAAAATAATTTTGCCGGAGGACACTATTGTAGAAGATAAGAAAATTATGGATGCCGGTCCAATTACTATAGAGAGTCTGAAATTAAAAATTGCAAGTTCAAAATTGGTGCTATGGAACGGTCCTTTGGGTAGTTATGAGAGGGGTTACAAAGTCGCCACGTTACAGTTGGCCAAATTCATTGTCGAGTCAGGTAAAGAGTCGATCATCGGAGGCGGGGATACTCTTGCCGCGGTAGAGGAATTAAATCTTTTCGATAAATTCTCTTTTGTTTCTACAGGTGGCGGAGCTATGCTCGAGTTTCTAGCCACCGGAACTCTGCCTGGTATCGAGGCTCTTAGTCGCAAATAGTATTTACAAATTCACTTATATTTCAGCCAAATAGATCTAGGAATACCAGCTTGTCGTAAAATACGGATCAATAAATCAACACTAATACTGCCTTCATAACGATTCGGAATAGTGATAGAGATATTACTCTTCAACATATAAGGATGCTTACCTTCTTGGTATGGACCTACGAAACCTAAGACTCTCATTCTCCTCACAAATTTGATCCATGATATTGGACCTAGTTTAGACATACTAGATTGAAGAAATTTCAAACTTTCACTTTCAGACGAATACTGGGTATTTTAAAATTTGGTATAGCAAGATTCTTTTTCAGCCTCAAAATCAACCAACCCTCGATCGTATTGGCTAGATTGTTTCTGCATTCTTCAAGAGTTTTCCCGGTAGCCCAAACGCCACGTAGGTTTTTCACTTCTGCGTAAAATTTCTTTCTTCCGTCTATCATCTCGTATCGAGCCTTGTTTAAATAATTTTCAATATAATCTTGAATCATAATACCGAGTATTGTACTAAATTCGACATAAAACACAAATTATTTTCCAATATGGGTTGAAAGAAGCCAAAAATAAGAAAATTGTAGGATTCGCCGCTTACGGATCAGAAAATATTCCTAAAGAGTTAATGGAACATTTTACGGATAATCTCGTCCGTATTATGGATTTGGTAAATTTACAGGGAATGGTTATTGATAATCCTGTCGTAGCAAAGACTATTAAAGAAATCTTTGAAATGGTTTGGGCCAATGTTAAAGAGCCTGTCTGATTTTCTCAGCATTACCAGCAAAATCTTTTGCATCGCCTGAAACGCCGGAGTTTGGAAAAACCCAGATGTGAGCATGCTCCACTTCGTCGCCGATGATTTTTGAGAGAATGAAATCGGTATTGAAAGCTTTTTGTTGCGCTTTGGCTATCTTTCTCACAACTTCGAAATATTTACCTACATCGGGAATATCCCACACCCATCTAAAATGTTTTTTTGGGATTACTTGCGTGTGGCCGGGTGATTGTGGATTGATGTCCAAGAATGCCAGAAAATCATCCTCCTCATAGACTTTATATGCGGGAATTTCTCCTCTAACTATTTTACAAAAAATGCAGTCCATTTTATTTATAATGAATTTATCGAACTAATAACTTCGCTCGCTTACTAATCGTCCCAATTTGTCGAAGAGCTTTATAGTCTCATACTTTTGAGCCCACATCTCCCAGCTCTGGCCGAGAAACACCCGCCACGTATGGCCGGAAAAATTGGCATCGCCCAAATGATAAGCAAGGCAGGAGTTGTAGTTAAAGTGGTTCTTGATGAAAGTTACGCATGAGCCGGAGAGTGGTTTATTGTCAACGCAGTTGTAGCAAATCTCCCCATCTCGATCTCGAGTATCAAATTTGGGTGTGTGGCAAGAGGCCATCTTCTCTATAAATTTCCGGCACTCTGTGTCGAGAGAGGTGATGCCCGGCTCATTGGCTGGTCTGGGACAGTTGCGTGTAAGCGGTGGAGTAAATTTATATTCGAGAAGGTCTTCAAGATAGCCACTGCAAGTATTTTCCTTGAAACTTACAATTTTATAAGGCAATTGAGATCCCACTTGTCCAGTAGTGATAATTGCCGTCTCGCCGGATTTAAGCACCACATCTTGCAATATGTTGAAACTTTGGGGGGAAACGAAAAGTGTCGCCTGACCGATGACGGCAGAATCCGATGGGAAATGTTGCAAAGTTCCGCCGAGGTCATATGCGCGCTCATTCTTGCTATTTTTAAGCTGCCAGCCAGTAATGTTTATAGGGTCTCTTCCTTTGTTGTATACGCTTATATATTCGTCATACGGCTGGTAAGTGTAACTGGCATTACCTGCACTAAGACCGATCGAACTTGCTTGGAGAGAGCTTGGCATAACCACATTTGCCGCACTGGAGCCGGCACTCTTTGGAGAACTAGACGAATTAACCGCGGTTTTGGAAACATTTTTTGGGCCAATCAATGCTATGACGATGAGAGCAATCAGGATGAAGAATGGTATTGCAGTGTCGTTTTTCATAAGCTTATCTTAATACGCATGCTAAAATAAGCCAATGCACTTTCCTGAATTATTCGAGATTCTGCTTAATAAGCGTGGCCTTACTCTTGAAGGAAAAAAATCTTTCCTGAATCCTGATTACAACAAACTTCACGACCCCTTGCTTCTGCCAGATATGATTAAAGCTCGCGACCGAGTAATAGAAGCCATCAAAAATAATGAACATATCGTTGTTTTTTCCGACTATGATGCCGACGGTATCCCGGGCGCTGTGGTGCTCTCAGATTTTTTCAAACGTATCAAATATGAGAATATTTCATTTTACATTCCTCACCGTCATGACGAAGGATTTGGACTCAACGCTGAAGCTATAAATGAATGTGGCAAACGTAAAGCGGGGCTGATTATCACTGTCGATTGCGGTATAGCAGATGTGGAGGAAATCAGGCACGCCAACAGTCTCAATATCGACGTAGTAATTACAGATCACCATGAAGAGGGGAAAATTTTGCCGCCGGCCCACGCAATCGTTAATCCGAAAAGAAAAAGTTCCACTTATCCATTCCAAGAACTTTGCGGTTCAGCGGTGGTTTTCAAATTGGTGCAAGGCATTCTCGCCAGAGAATCTTTCGGCGTGAAGGCAGGTATGGAAAAATGGTCTCTCGATATGGTTGCGATTGCTACTTTGTCCGATATGGTGCCGTTAGTTGGCGAGAATAGAATTTTGGCGCGCTTCGGACTGGATGTTTTAAGGAAATCGCCGCGTCCGGGTCTTGCAGCGCTTTTCAGAAGAATTAATCTGGACCAGAGGAATCTCTCGGAAGATGATATTGCCTTCATGATCACTCCCCGTATCAACGCCGCCTCGCGGATGGGCGTGCCGGAAGATGCCTTCAAGCTTCTTTCCACTACTGACCCAGATGAGGCAGAGAAACTGGCTCTACACTTGGAGAAAATAAATAACGAGCGCAAAGGAGTAGTAGCGAGTTTGGTGAAAGATGCCAAATCGCATTTGGCCAGACGCGAGGTTATGAGAGAAGTGATAGTTATCGGCAATCCGGATTGGCGGCCAGCCCTCTTGGGCCTCATAGCTAATTCACTTGTAGAGGAATATGGTCGGCCGGTTTTCGTCTGGGGTAGGGATGGGGATGGAGTACTTAAGGGTTCATGTCGCTCATGCAATGGCTATGATCTATTTGCCTTGATGAATATGGTTTCCGATAATTTTCTGGAATTTGGTGGGCATGCCGGAGCTGGGGGATTTTCCATCAAGCTGGAAGATTTAACCACTCTAGAAGAGAGACTTTCCAATGCACTTTCGACATTTACAAGCAAGGTTTTGGAATCTGAAGAAGAAGAGAGTTTGGCTATAAGCATTTCTGACATTGGAGAGGATCTTTGGAATATAGTTGCTCAATTTGCACCATTTGGCACTGGTAACGAAAAACCTATTTTCAGAATTCCACAAGCAGAAATAAAATCTAGTAGGCAATTTGGCAGGGACAATAATCATCTCGAAATAGAATTTTTAAATGGTATCAAAGCTGTTTCTTTTTTTTCAGACCCGGATTCATATTCTGCACTTCTTGCTCCTGGCATGTGCGTGGATCTATTAGCCAATCTCGAGAAGTCCTACTTCCGCAACCGTCCCGAACTGCGCTTGAGGATTGTTGATATTATAAAATCATGATTACTATCTACACAGACGGATCGTCACGGAATAATCCGGGGCCGGGAGGTTGGGGGGTAGTAGTTATCTACGATAATAAAGTTGCGGAACTTGGAGGTGGAGAGAGACATACCACTAACAATCGCATGGAATTAACCGCCGCAATTGAGGCTCTCAATGCTGTGTCTGATAAACATATTACCATTTATACTGACTCCGAATATGTGATGAAAGGCATGAATGAATGGATACACAATTGGCAGAAGAAAAATTGGAAAACGGCTAACAAGAAGCCAGTACTCAATCAGGATTTGTGGCAGAAACTTCTTGAGGTTGTTGGAGACCGAAAAATAGAATGGAAATATGTGGCCAGTCACGTTGGTATACGTCTAAATGAACGTGCCGACGAAATTGCCACGGCTTTTGCGGATAATTTTTCTCCCATTCTCTATAATGGACCGAGAGACAAGTACAAATAGTCTGTCTGCGCAGGCAGGTATTTTTGTTTTCATATTTTGTTTTGTCTTTGGCATTCTAATTTCATCTTTTATATTTGTTCCACCAATATTCAGTTTTTTAATCGTTTTCTTAGGTGCGACAATACTTGTAACAGAAAAAGTTTTTAAAGGGAAACTGGAGAAAGAGGTTTTATTGCTTGCTGTCGTATTAATTTCATTTGGTTTTGGTGCTTTGCGTTACTCTATTAAAGATTTTCATGAACTGCTTATCCCGACCTCCACGGGAATTGTGATAAGCGAGCCGGAACAGAGGGAGAATACCACACGCTTTATTTTGCTTACGGATAATGGAGAAAAATTGCTGGTCAATACCGACTTGTATAGCCCAGCCAAATATGGAGATATGGTAAAGACTGTTGGTAAGCTTCAAGAACCAAGCATCATAGAAGGTGAAAATGGGGGTCGGCCATTCGATTATGGAAAATATCTTGCTAAGGATGGTATTTATTACATTCTGAACTTTGCAGAAGTCGAAGTGCTCTCGAGCGGCCATGGCAATCCGCTTAAACATATACTCTTTAAGATAAAGAGAGGTTTTGTGAGAAAGACCAAAGAAATTCTGACAGAACCGTACGCAAGTTTCCTTTCCGGTCTATTGGTTTCCGGCAGGGAGGCAATGTCTAAGGATATTCTCGAAGAGTTTCGGCGCGCTGGGGTTATACATATCGTGGTGCTATCGGGCTACAACATCACTATCGTTGCCGAATTTATGAGAATGGTGTTTAGAAACGCCACATTTTCCATCGCTGGCATTATTCTCTTCGTTATTATGACAGGAGCGCAAGCTACAGTTGTTCGTGCGGCGCTTATGGTGCTTGTCGTAATTCTTGCCAAAACATCTCGCAGAAAATTCTCTGCTCCGAGAGCCTTGCTTGCCGCTGCTTTCTTCATGTTGTTACAGAATCCGAAAATATTGGTGTTTGACCCATCCTTCCAACTCTCGTTCCTTGCTACTTGCGGACTTATATTTGTCACGCCGATAATTGAACGATACTTACCTCGTGTATCCTCGATGAAGTGGGGTTTAGGCAAAATTCTTTCGACAACTCTTGCTACTCAAATTACCGTATTGCCCTTCCTTATTTATTCTATGGGAGATGTTTCTCTGGTCTCACTTCCAGCCAATATGCTCATATTGATTTTTATACCGTTTACTATGCTCGTCGGATTTATTGCCACACTTGTGGCATTCGTAAATCTCACTATTGCTTTACCTTTTTCTTATATCACCTATATTCTACTTGCTTGGATTCTTGGCGTTGCGCATTATCTTAGTAGTCTTTTCTTCGCTTCCGTTTCTGTTCCACTAGTACCGGTGTGGCTGGTCGTTGCCGTGTATCTAGTAATAGTTACTTTGATATGGCGTTGGCGAAATTCTCCTCAACATTCTGCCAATTCAGGTTAATAAAAAAGTCTTCTCCTCAGATTGTTTAGCCGTGTAAAGATTATACTATATGCATGGATTTCCTGAAGAAGTACATCAGAGAACTTGTTTTAGGAACACTCGTTCTTTCAAATATCTTCGTCTGGCTTGCAGTTTATGAAAAAAGGCCGAGTGACATCCTTACCGTCTACTTTCTCGATGTTGGTCAAGGTGATGCTATTCTCATAGATTCGCCTAGACATGGTAGAGCTCTCATAGATGGCGGGAAAAATAGAAAAGTATTGACAGAACTTGGTGGAATCCTGCCTTTCGCTGACAAAAAGATTGACGTAATCATCGCAACACACCCAGATGCTGACCATATTGGTGGCCTGCCGGAGGTGGTTAGTCGTTATGATGTCGGGTTGTTTCTCGAGCCGGGAGTTGAGTCGGATAATACTATTGATGATGAATTGAAAAAGCGAGTGGAAGAGAAAAATATTTCAAGTTTGCTTGCAAGAAGAGGAATGGTGATAAATTTCGGTGACGGAGTTAGACTTCAAATACTTTTTCCCAACCAAGATGTGTCAAATTGGGAAACCAATAGAGCTTCCATAGTGGCAAGACTAGTGTACGGAGACAGCTCCTTTTTGTTGACAGGTGATTCACCAATAGCAATTGAGAATGTTTTACTCTCACTTGATTCAGAGAATATCGATGCCGATGTATTGAAAGCAGGACACCACGGCTCACACACTTCCACCTCGCTCGCGTACGTCGAAGCAGTTTCGCCGGAGTATGCAATCATCTCTGCCGGCAAAGACAATACCTACGGCCATCCGCACAAAGAAGTGCTCGATATTCTCTCAAAACTCGGTGCAAAAACCGTCAGCACTATAGATTTAGGTACTATCAAATTTGAAACTGACGGAAAGATGCTAGAAATTAAATAAAATGCTAAATCTAAGGGATATTAAGTCAAACGTGTCCTTGGCTCCTTACACAACTTACAAAATAGGCGGCAAAGCCGATTATTTTTTCACGGCGAGAAATAAAACTGATTTAATATTTGCTATCAAAGAAGCGAAGACAAGACAAATTTCAATATTTATATTAGGCACTGGCGCAAATATTTTGGTGGGGGATAAAGGTTTCCGTGGGTTGGTAATACACAACAAGACAGAGAATATAAAATTTGATATAAATTTTCTTATAGCTGAAAGTGGCGCAGTCGTATCTGATTTGATTGATGCATGTGTGGAAAAAGGATTGTCAGGTCTTGAGCATTTTGCTGGAATCCCGAGCAGTGTAGGCGGTGCAATCCGTCAAAATCTGCATTTTTTATCGCCAGATAGAAGAAGCACTATATTTATTGAGTCAGTTGTTAAAGAGGGCTTAGTTTTGGAAAAAGGAAAAGAAATGAGAGTTGGAAAAGAATATTTCAGATTTGGATATGACGACAGTATTTTGCATCACGATAAGGATGTTTTTGTACTAGAAATTACTTTCGAACTAGAAAAGAGAGACAGAAATCTTATAAAGAATCAAATCGAAGAAAATCTGAAATGGAGAAATGAAAAACAGCCGCAATTATGGGAGTTTCCTTCATGTGGTTCTGTTTTTAAAAAGATAGAAGGAATTGGCGCGGGGCGTCTTATAGATAAGTGTGGGTTAAAGGGGAAACAGATTGGCGGAGCGTGTGTTTCCGAAAAACATGCAAACTATATTGTAAATATGGGAAAAGCTACCGCAGAAAATGTCAGGGACCTGATAAATATTGTCCAAAAAACAGTATTGGAGCAAACCGGATTCAAACTCGAGCCCGAAATCGATTTTATTGGAGAATTTTAAATCACCCCGGCTTTTTTGAGGACACTGTGGATAAAGGTAAAGCTAATCATATTGTATTACGTTATAATCTTACTGTAGTGAGTTAATAGCGTATGGGTAAATTAGAAGAGAGAAGTAGGAAAAGAGGAAAAAGAAAACATCTACAAGATGTCATCTTGAATACTATTGCGGTAGCAGGAGTCTTAAGCATTGGCTTATTAGCCCCGAATGTAATTGGTGCTATGTCAAAACTTGGTCTAATCCCGAATAAAAGACAGAAAGAATATGTCTCGTCTTCCGCAAGTAAAATGGTCAAGAAAGGTCTATTAAGATACAACGGCAAATTCTACGAACTGACTACTTTAGGACAAAAGCGCTTGCGTAGATGGAGCCTCAATCATTTTAAATTCACTAAACCCAAAAAATGGGATAAGAAGTGGCGTGTCATTATTTTTGATATTCCAGATAAGAAGAGAAAAATCCGTGATCTAATCAGGTCACTTTTAAAATCGGCGGGCTTCTATTTATTACAAGAAAGTGTTTGGGTCTATCCATATGACTGCGAGGATATCATTGCTCTTTTGAAAACTGACTTTGGAGTGGGAAAGGATCTGCTCTACTTAATAGTAGAAGAACTTGAAAACGATAAGCATTTAAGAGAAGAATTTAATCTCATATAGATATTTATACATACGTTAATAACTCACTGTGGTGACTTATTAACGTAGTAGACTGTCAGTATCATCGACTCCGGCACTATTAAATTTGAAACAGACGGAAAAACTTTATATGCAAAATGAAAGCCGCCCACTGAGTGAGTCCCGATGGGCGACTTCTCTCGTGTGGCGGCGCTAGATAGCCACAATTTCCTTTATATCTGACTCCAGAACACCAAACATACCGGTGACGATGCGAATGACTCCTGTGTAAGGAGCCTCAACTACAGCTCCATCGTAGACCCAGTTCTTACGAACCTCTCCCTTGAGACGGCACCATCTCACGTCTTTGATAATGAGGTATTCGTCACTCTTTAGTTGGACGAGCATGCCACGATCGCATTGTCGTGTTGGTCTGAACCACATTTGGTTTCTCCTTCCAAGGTCAACTATAGCTAGCTCTAATTAGAAATCAAGCTAACAGCTAATAGCTAGAACCTAAAAGTTATTTATATCACCCCAGCTTTTTTGAGGACACTGTGGGCACCGCGTTTGTTTATAGTCTTGATGGCTCGGGTGGAGAGGATGAGAGTGATGATCTTTTTAAGTTCGGGGACGTAGATACGTTTCTTTTGGAGATTAGGATATTTTCTGGTCATGCCAGTAGGATTAAATTGAGTAGCGCGAGTCCTATTGGAGTATCCGCCTCCAACTTTCGAGCCCTTTTTTGTAACTACGCAGGTTCTCGCCATATCTCGCATAACTTACATGATATAATTCGTAAATGCAAGTTGATTTCGTCTTCCAGATAGCCATTCTCATTATGTCGGTGGTTATCCACGAGGTCTCTCACGGTTATGTCGCAAGTTTCTTGGGTGATCAGACGGCAAGGTATCAAGGGCGATTGACACTTAATCCTATCAAACATCTCGATTTCGTAGGCTCATTTCTGGTGCCGTTCAGCTCATATTTTTTAGGTGGATTTATCTTTGGTTGGGCAAAGCCCGTTCCTTACAATCCGTATAATTTAAGGCCGGGACGATGGTCGGAGGCGATTGTGGCCAGCGCTGGTCCAGTTTCTAACATTATCCTCGCTATCATCTTCGGAATACTTTTGCGTTTTGCTGTAGCCGGTGAGGCAAATTTTGCCAACCCAGCCTTTATTCAAATTACGTCAATGATAGTTTTCATCAATATTCTTCTGGCCATTTTTAACCTTGTACCCATCCCGCCACTTGATGGTTCTAAATTACTTTTTGCTTTCTTTCCAAATAAACTTTTCCAAATCAGAGAATTTTTCGAAAGATATGGCCTTATCCTCGTACTCTTCTTTATCTTCTTCCTCTGGCAATTTATTTTCCCAATCATAATCTTGCTCTTCCGTCTAATCACCGGAGTTGCAATTTAGGGCTTATTTTAGTAGAGTTGTGGTCTCCTTCGGGAGAGTTTTTTATGTCCACAATCAATCAACTTGTTAAGCGCAAGAGGAAGAAAATTGTCCGCAAAACTAAGTCAATTGCTTTGACGCGCAGTTTTAATACCATCAAGAACCGCCCAGTCTTTTTCAATTCCCCTTTCAAGCGCGGAGTAGCTACCAAAGTAACCACCAAGACTCCTAAGAAACCAAATTCCGCTATTAGAAAGATTGCCAGAGTTCGTCTGACTAACGGCATGGAAGTGACCGCTTATATTCCCGGTATTGGACACAATCTCCAAGAACACTCGGTAGTGCTTCTGCGAGGTGGGCGTGTAAAAGATGTAGGACTCCGTTACACCATTGTGCGTGGAGTACTTGACGCTACCGGTGTTGAGGGGAGAAAACAGACACGGAGCCAGTATGGTGCAAAAAAGCCAAAGAATAAGTAGTAAGAAAAATGAGACGCAAACTTAAAGCCAAGCCAAAAATACAGCCAGATTTCGTTTATGATTCCGAGAAGGTGACGAAGTTTATTAATTACTGCATGGAACGCGGGAAAAAGGCAACTGCTAGGAAAATTATTTACGAATCTTTTGATTTTATAAAAGAAAAAAGTAAGAACCCGAATCCTTTAGAAATCTTTGAATCTGCGCTTAAAAATACAGGTCCGACCATGGAAGTCCGTTCCAGGCGTGTTGGTGGGGCCAATTACCAAATTCCCCGCGAAGTACGACCGGAAAGACGCCAATTTCTCTCAATGAAATGGATTATCGATGCCGCCCGTGCTAAGAAGGGTAAGGCGATGGCAGAGAAATTAGCAGAAGAAATTATCGCTGCATCGAACAATGAAGGCGAAGCTGTCCGCAAGCGTGAAAACACTCACAAGATGGCCGAAGCTAATAAGGCTTTTGCACACTTTGCATGGTAGTTAGATTCCGCCCACTATATAAATGATTTATGGAAAGAGATTATCCGTTAGAACGAGTTAGAAACTTCGGCATTATTGCCCACATTGACGCTGGCAAGACTACTACTTCCGAGCGGGTACTTTTTTATACTGGCTCACAACATGATATCGGCGAAGTGCACGAGGGGGACACTACTACTGACTGGATGGAACAAGAGCGCGAGCGCGGTATTACTATTACCGCCGCCGCCATCACTTGTTTTTGGAAAAATACACGCTTCAATATTATCGACACCCCTGGCCATATTGATTTCACTGTAGAAGTGAAGCGTTCACTGCGGGTACTTGATGGTGCCGTAGTAGTTTTTGACGGTGTGGCTGGTGTCGAACCACAATCCGAAACCAATTGGCGTTATGCCGAAGAGGCGCTTGTGCCACGCATTTGCTTCGTCAACAAACTTGATCGCACCGGTGCATCTTTTGAACGTTCTTATAAGTCGATTCTCGACAGGCTCTCCAAAAAAGCGGTTCGCATGCAAATTCCGATAGGAGAAGAAGGACAACACGAGGGGGTAATAGATCTCTTGAAGATGAAAGCGTATTACTTCGAAGGTAATATGGGCAACTTGGTAGTTGAGAAAGAAATTCCGGATAATTTGCGGGCTGATGCAGAGAAGTATCGTGCCGAACTGGTAGAAAAAATCGCAGAGAGTGACGAGGTTCTCACACACGCTTACCTTGAGGGCAAAGAGATTACCCTTGAAACTCTCAAGATGGCGTTGCGCAAAGCGGTCATTGCAAATAAAATTTTCCCAGTCTTTGCCGGTTCAGCTCTCAAGAACAAAGGGGTTCAACTCGTGCTTGATGCCGTGGTAGATTATTTGCCGTCACCTCTTGATATTCCGGCTATTAAAGGTATTGACCCGCGTAGCGGGGAAGAAATAGAGCGCCATGCATCGGATACCGAACCATTCTCGGCCTTAGCTTTCAAACTCCAGTCCGACCCATTTGTAGGACAGCTGACATTTTTCCGCGTTTACTCTGGCACGATTGAATCGGGCACTTATTTGTACAACTCGACTACTGGAGAGAAAGAGCGTCTCGGCCGCATCGTGCGTTTGCAGGCAAATCAGCGTGAAGAGGTGAAAAAAGTTTTCGCCGGAGAAATTGCCGCCGCTGTCGGTCTCAAGAACGCGAAAACTTCGCACACTTTCTCGGATGAATCGAACCCGATTATTCTCGACCAGATTACTTTCCCAGAGCCGGTTATTTCTTTGCGTATCGAGCCGAAAACCAAGGCTGATCAAGAGAAAATGGGTATGGCTCTAAAACGTCTCTCCGACGAGGATCCGACTTTCAAAATTAAATCTGACCAAGAGACCGGTGAGACGGTTATCATGGGTATGGGAGAACTGCATTTAGAAATTATTGTGGACCGCATGAAGCGGGAATTTGCCGTTGAGGCCAATGTTGGTAAACCGCAAGTGGCCTATAAAGAAACTATCACAGGAGAAGCGGAAGTGGA
>MHVR01000009.1 GCA_001825315.1 Candidatus Zambryskibacteria bacterium RIFCSPHIGHO2_02_FULL_43_14 | reverse complement strand
AACTATAACTTTAATATACAAAGCTGAACGACTTTCGGATAATATTTTACAAAGACTTCTTAAGCAAGCTTATGCAACTCTTCCGAGTGGTGGCGAATTAATCATTGTTGCTCGTCGCAGAATTTCACTCTTTTCGTTATTTCTAACATCATTACGACTTATTTTCGGTGAAGATATTAGAAGAACTGGTATTTATTCCTTTTTTGGCCCGTACCGACCGATAAGCGTTAGTCATGTAATTAAGTTGGCTAGAAATGCTTCTTTTGATAATATTTCTTGGCACGGACACTTCGCTTTTCCAAGTTTCTTTGAACAACTTTATCAAATGATCGTACAATATATTAAGAGCGAAGGATCTAGTTATCTCCACCGCGATCGTAGAAAAGATTTTATAAGTTCAAGTATTGATAAAATACTATCTTTACAGGGTTTAAGTCGTTGCGGAGTACTTGGTTCTGTAGCTGTAATTCGATGTCGCAAATAAAAAGTAATCAGTTCCTCGAGTTGGCGCTAGGAGAGATACCTAGGTTTCTCGGGCAACTTAATCGTAATCAATCCTCTCGTTCCTATGGATCTTTTGACCGCGCTTACTGGCATTATCGCACTAACGATATAAGTTCTGCTCGCTATCAAGAAGCAGTTTATACTTTGACGCTTCTCTACTTCTCCAATTTTGAAGGTAATATTTATTATCAAGATGAAAAAGTATTGGAATGGATTCGAGCAGGACTTCGATTTACAGCTGGACTTCAAAAGTCAAACGGTTCGTTTGATGAGTGGTATATAAATGAAGGTTCTTATGTCGCCACAGCTTTTGTCACTGCCGCTCTATCGCAGACCCATAAGTTATTTAAAGAAAATCGGGTTGAGTTTGAGGAGGAATATATTATTTCTAATACTATTGAAAAGGCAGTGCTATTTCTATTAAACACAGACGAGGAAACTGTTTTGAATCAGGTTTCCGGAGCTATTTTTGCTATAGCTTCAGCTAATAAAAATGTGGATCTCCTACTTAGTAAATTTTTAGAAAAACAGGAGAGTGAAGGTTGGTGGAGTGAATATGGTGGCCCTGACATTGGCTATCTTACTTTAACCATAAGTTATCTTTCTAAATACAAAGCTCTAACAGGGTCAAAAAAGGTTGATGAACCAATTGAGAGGGCAAAATCTTTTGTTAGACTTTTCATTAATCCAGATCATACCGCCGGCGGTGAATACATGTCTCGAAACACCGAATATATTATTCCGTCTCCAGCACTTCCTTATTTGTGTGCAATCAAGCCCTCTCATCTTGATGACCGGTATCTTTGCTACATTCTCTATAATTGGATTGAGACTGGATTGCAAATAACACCACAAATGACTACACCGTCTCTCGGCGAAAACTATTTCCCAGAAAGTTCTCTTCTTCGAGTGGTAAACGAACACTACTTTTTAGTTGCTAACGGGAAAAAGGGCGGTTCTTTTAGATTATACGCTGGCGATAAAGTTTATTATGACAGCGGTCTTGAGATTAAAACATCGAAGGGTAACTGTTCAGCTGGCATTTTAGATCGTGAGAATTCTGTGTCTTTCAAAAAAGGTTGCTTGCGAGTGACTGGTGCGATGAAAAAAATAAGAGAGCCTCTGCTTGAAACCAAGACAGCTATTGCCTTCAAACTCTGGCAGCTTACCTTTGGCCGCTTCTCGTTTTTACAAAAAGCAGTCAAAAAATTCTTGCGTCCCCGTATGATTAGCTACTCAAGCGGCTTCGGTCCTCTGTTTGAAAGGACGATTGAATACGGTCCACAGATTGTGATCATTACAGATATAATTTGCGGGGCTGTCTCGCAGGATGATATATTGATTGGGGTAAAAGCGGCTTATATCGCCGTGCCAAGTTCGAAATACGCTCCTATACCGGAAATCGCCAGCCGATGGCTCAAACCCAGTTTGGAAAAGAAAGAGGAAGCCAATGCCTATATTATAAAACGTAAATTTTCTTTTGATGCTTAGACTCAAACAGATTTTAAGAGAGCATAAAATGGCGATTATTATTGCCGTTTTTTTGTCTTTGATTACCGCTTTCCCTCAAATATATTTTCGCTTTGACCATAAAGATATTTATCAAGGGATTGAACTTCTACCTGATTCTCCGTGGTCAGCGCGAGCAAGAGAAATGCAGGACGGGCATTCGAACTTTGGAAGTATTTATTATAAAGATGGTAAAGATAACCCGTATCTTTTTCAACCGCTCGGTTCCATGGTAGTGGCTTACATGGGGAAGATGTTTTCTCTCGACATCAACAATACCATCTTGCTGTCTAGGATAGTTCTTCCTTTTGTTGTTTTCCTCTTAATATATGCCTTCGTTTTTTTATTATCCAGAGATAGGCTTGTTGCTTTATGTAGCGCGGCACTGCTTCTCCTTGCTGACTCCGCTTTGAGTTACTTTGGCATAACACAACTTCTCCATGGCGTGAGCCCAGACAACTTCTTGCGACTGGCGCGGCCGGTTAATCCCGCTATGGTCTACATTCTCCTCTTCAGTTTTCTCACTGCTTTCTGGTTGTTTTATAAGAAAAAGAATTGGCGATATGGGGTGGCGAGTGTAATTTTTCTTGGCTTAAATTTTTACAACTATTTTTATTCATGGACATATTTGTACGCCTTTGGCGGGCTTTTAGTTTTATTTCTTCTCTTCCAAAAAAAGTGGCAAGAGGCTTTGAAAGTAACTGGTGTGTTTATTGGCGGACTATTAGTGGCCATCCCATATAGCTGGAATCTCTATAGCGCTACATTGCATCCTGTTTACACAGAAGCCAGTGCGCGGTTTGGCGTTGTTGCTTCTCACTTACCTCTATTTGTTGGTTTCGTAGTTATCGGCGCTCTAATCGTCTTTCTTCTAGGATTTCCTAGAGAAGATAGAAGTAAATATTTTTTTAGTCTAGCCTTGCTCTTAGCTCCTTTTGTAACCATGAATCAACAACTCCTCACCGGCAAAGTCCTCCAAATATCTCATTATCACTGGTTCTTTCACAAACCTGTTGCTGTTGTCTTTGTTCTCATAGTGATTTTCCACCTGCTTACTCGTCGTGGGTTAGATTTTTATAAGAAAACACTGGCGACTCTTGTCATTGTGGTAAGTATTCTCACTGGTGTATTTGTCCAGGCTAGTTCCTACTATTACGATGGGCGTGACGGGGATGAGATTGCCATTGAGAGACAAAAATATGGGCCAGTTATGGAATGGCTAAATAATAATGCTCGAAAAGAAGCAGTAGTATTTGGAAACAACGAAACTTCGCACCTGACAGTTATCTATACTCCCTTGAATGTTTTTTATCATCGAGCGGCTATCTATTCGTTATCTGCCACGAAAGAGCGGCTTTTTGAAGTACTTTTTACATTCTATCGACTGCGCGAAATCGGAACCAAAGATGCTCGAGAAGTCTTTTTTAAAGAACGTGACTACATCTCTTGGAATATCTACGGTATGCACTATCGAGAACTTCTTGGCTCATATGAAGCAATTCCCGATGAAAAAATTGAAGAAATCGTCGCGCTCTACAAAGCAACACTCTCGACTACGAAGCCAGAATGGTTAAAACGAGTATGGTCGCGATACGAAGTGGAATATCTGGTCTGGGACAAGAAGCAGGATCCATTATGGAATCTAGATCAATATAAGTTTCTGGAAAAAATGGCGGAATTCGGCGATCTCGCTATCTATCTTTTTCGTCCATGACAATTATTTTAGCCATTGCATTTTTTTCAACCCTTTTCTTTTTCGGTTGGCAACTTAGTCGCTCTATTTTAAACGAGCATCGCATCGAGCATTTGATTGCCTTCGCAGGAATTTTTGGTATCGGACTATACGTGTTTTTTATAAACATAATGGGCTTGTTTATACCCATACAAACGGTATTTTATCTCGTATTACTCGTCTTCCTCTTGTTCGCATCCACTTGCTTTCTCGCTCGACGACTTCAGATTTTTGGTGACCAAAGACCTTTGGAGTGGAGTGTTAGTATCCCGTGGAGAAAGGTACTTCTTTTCTTTGCTTTATTTTTGACTCTCTCTGTCGGCCTCATCTCTTTTCGCCACCCGATGGATAGGGCCTCTACTCGCGAGCCTACGGCGGCAACCATAGCCGAAGGGAATTTTCCTCCCGTGGAGATATTCAATCCAACAGATCCGCTTCGCTATCATTACGCCCCGGATCTCTTTGCCGCCGCTACCTATAAAGTAACTACTGTTCCTCTCTATGTGGCCTACGCTCTTGAAAGGGCGATCTTGAGCGGCGCCCTTTTTCTTTTTGGTTTTCTTCTTGTTCTGTTATTTTTTCCTGGACAATTTTTTGTAGCGTTCTTTTCTTCGATATCAATGATGTACGCGGGGTCCCTTGTTTTCTTCAACATTTTTAGCGGTATATCGGGGTTATATCAAAAGTTTATTTTAGGGCAAAACATCCAGGCTCCGTTTAAGTTCGTCTCCGATGCCATCGTGGGAGAATATACTACTCCGGTGATAAATTCTGTTGTTAATATGCATTGGGGCGCGATGGCTTTGGCTTTGACGTTGGCGATTGTGTATTTGTACTTTTTCCTATTACAGAGGGAGAATAAAAGTCACTTCATAGCCGCTTTCCTTGCGGGCGGATTTTTGCTCGCATTACTGGCCATTGTTTCGGAACCATACTTTGTGGTTTTGTGCATTATCATATTTATTTTCCCGTTCTTCTCCTTCTTTAAGGGAGACTCAGTGAATGTAAAAAAAGTTTTTGTTACTTCATTCGTTATTTTGGCAATAGCTTTGCCTATAGCCTTTTTCCAAGGAGGGCTCTTGCGTTCAGCTGTTATTCAGCAATTCCATCCATCCTCTGACGAACGAGCATACGATTCGATTTTATATACAAGCAGTACCACAAGTATTTCCACCCATTCTTTTAAGGTCGGCACACCTTGGTTGCTGTATGACGACAAACCAGTGTACGACTCTCGATTCCTTGCGGAATTTATATTACTGCTTGCGGTAATCGTCCCGGCTCTTATTTTTCTGTTCAAACAGCGTTTAGAGCTGGCTCTATTTCTAACAGGCTTGTTACTTTTATTTTTCTTTATCCCCTTGTTCGTCGCCTCGGATTTACCAGACTTGGCTGTCCAGTTGGTAAAGTTCTTTAATCCGGTGCCGTTGTTTGGAGGTTTGGCCGTTGGCTTGTTTTTGGCAACTCGATACCTACGCACGCACAAACCTTTGCTCAAAGGAATTCTTTTGTTCCTCGCTTTTGTCCTAATGGCGCAAGGTATCTGGACTCATACGGTGTGGTCAGTCTTTGGCAATCCTCCTGGTTTAACGTGGAGTAGTCCAAACGCAAAATTTTTTGCTCAAGTTGACACTCCAGAAGCGGCTGCCTATGCTTGGATCAAAAAGAACACTACCATACACGATCTCTTCCTTATTATTAAAGACACCCACGCCGACTGTGGAGCCTATGGCGCCCCTAACTGCCTCTTTATCTTTAATACTGGCAGAATGGCCCCAACTTATAAGATTGAAAGTGACACTAATACTACTGTGGCCGGAGTGCCTGCGCAAGATAAATTCGCTTTGTTCAGCGAAGCCAGCAAGAACTGCGATGCTGGCATTTTGCGGGAGCTACATTATCATTACTTGTATGTTGACGAAGAGTGGCGAGAAGGTATGGAAGCGATGTGTATTAAGAAGAATGAGCTAGACCTCGTCTTTCAAGTCAGAGAGGGAGAAAAATTTATTAGGATTTATAAGATTAAAGGAAGTATCCTCTAATGAAGATAAATTATTAATTATGAAAATTTTAATTGCAGGTGCGGCAGGATTTATCGGCTCAAACTTGAGTACTAAATTGCTCAAAGACGGCCACCAAGTATGGGCTGTCGATGACTTCTCCACCGGCAAGCCAGAAAATATTGATAATTTGAGACAAGATAAGAATTTCATCTTCGCTAACTGTGGTATCGAAACAGAAGATTTTCTAAAGTTTTGTTTTGACCAGGGGGTCAAATTTGATCAAATTTTCCACCTGGCTTGCCCGACTGGCGTGCCGAATATAGAAATTTTGGGCGAAGAGATATTAGAGGCCTGTTCTAATGGTACAAAAAATATTTTGCATGTCGCTCGCGAACACGATGCCCGGTTCCTTTTTACCAGTTCTTCGGAAATCTATGGTGAATCAGAAGTGCCTGTCCAGAGAGAAGACTATACAGGCAATGTTGACCCTATTGGCTGGAGGGCCAACTATGAAGAAGGCAAACGCTTCTCTGAAACACTTGTCATGCATTCGGTTCGTAAATACAAACTGAAGGCCACTATCGTTAGATTGTTTAATATCTATGGGCCGAAGATGTCTCTGGATGATTTCCGAGTCGTACCTGTTTTCTTAATGCAGGCTCTCACTGGCGAATCTATCACTGTGCATGGGGAAGGAAGTCAAATGCGTACGATGTGTTTCGTCGATGATCTAATCAAAGGACTCTGTTTGGTGATGGAGAAGGGTAATGTTGGAGAAGCTTATAATCTTGGTAGTGACAAAGCGATAAGCATGCTCGATCTGGCTAAAGAAATAATACAATCCACCAAATCAGAGAGTAAGATTATTTTTACCCCACGTGCCACGCACGATCATAATAGTCGCATGCCTGTTTTGGATAAAGTGAGAGCTTTGGGTTGGGACTGTAATACGGATTTGCAAACGGGGTTGAAAATTACCACAGACGATTTTCGTCGACGCCTGGCTACTTACCATATCAAATAATTATGATAATGGTAAAACGCATCTTACGTTCTGAGTCTAGTTGTGATGTCTTGATTGTAGGGGCCGGTCCTGCCGGCCTTTCTACGGCGTGGCATCTGCGTGATTCAGGTAAAACAATTCGCCTCGTCGAAGCAACGGGTCGTGTTGGTGGTCTTACAAAAACCTGCGAGGAGCGAGGATTCCGTTTCGATTCTGTGATACATGTGTTTCATCTGCGTGATAATTCAATCAAGCAGTGGATTGTCGACGACCTTTTTAAGGGAAAGTTGCCGCTTATCGATCGCGTATGCCGTGTTTGGTCCTTTGGTGTTTATACCCGTTATCCGTTCCAAGCCAATACCTACGGTTTGCCGGAAGAAGTTGCTCGTGAATGTATCGAAGAGTATCTCAAGGTTCTAGAGCATCCTCCAAATAAAAAAGTAAGGACGGCGGAAGATTTCATTTATAAACACTTCGGGAAGGGCTTTGCTAAACACTTCATGATTCCTTATAACGAAAAGATTTGGGGTGTCCATCCGAAGCAAATGACAGCCAAATGGGGCGAACGATTCGTTCCTATACCAAAGAAGGAGGATGTGCTCGCGGGAGCAAAACTAAATCCAGACTGCAAGCTCGGTTACAACACTAGTTTCTTCTATCCCACGCGGGGTGCCGGAGAGATGGCGGAACGCATCCACGCGGCGCTTCCTCCTCATACTGTCGAATTCGACGTCGCTTTGCGTTCCGTTGACCTAGAAAAGAAAATTGCAACACTTTCTACTGGTGAACGCGTGCGATATCAGCACCTAGTGAGCACGATTCCCTTGCCGGAACTCGCAAGAAGCGTACGGAAGCCTTCTTTGGCGCTTGCCAAAAATGCCAAACTCCTTAAATGTCGGCCACTCCCATATCTCGATATCGCTCTCAATGTTCCCGCGCGGCAGAAATACCATTGGTGCTATGTGCCGTCTCCCAAGGTGCCGTTTTATCGTGTCACTATTTATAGCAACCTTTCCTCCCTGAATGCCCCTAAAGAAAAAAGTTCCTTGTGTGTAGAACTATCTTCCCGCCGCTATAACAAAAGAATGCTATCCAAAATCATAGATGGACTCAAGGAAATGCGGCTTATAAATGGGAAAGCCGATATTCAGTTCGTATCGCCAAAATTTATCAAATACGCGTACGTCATCTATGATCAAAACCATTCCAAAGCTGTTCCCATAATCTTGAAGACTTTTGCAAAAAATGGGGTTCATTCCATTGGACGCTGGGGTGTGTGGAATTACTCTTCTACGGAAGATGCGCTCATTATGGGTCGGGATGTCGCCAGTAAGATATCCAATATATGAGCAACATGAGAAACCAGCTATATATCTCTGTTGTCATCCCCGTTTACAACGAGGCCGAGATTATTGTCTCCGCAGCACAAGCCATCATTAATTATTTGGATGGACGTGGTTTCCATTACGAACTCCTACTTGTCGAGAATGGGAGTCGGGACGAGACATGGGGACTAATACAGGGATTGGAGCGCAAGTTCAAAACGGTACGAGGCTTACGGGTTGGTAGTCCCGGCCACGGTGATTACGGTCTCGCTCTTAAAACGGGCGCGCTTGCCGCACGAGGCGAATTAATTGTCAATGATGAAATAGATATTGGCAACTTTGATTTTTACAACGAGGCAATCGGTATTCTTGCGGTTGACTCGACCATAGACATGATTATTGGGTCAAAGACGCTTGCCGCAGGGGCAGATAAGCGCCCTTGGTTTCGACGATTTGCCACCTGGTGTGTCAATGCGCTCCTGCGAGTTCTGTTAGGATTTAAGGGCACCGATACCCACGGCCTCAAGGCCTGGCGTCGCGTGAAGGTCGAGAGCGTTGTCCGAGACTGCGTCACGGGCAAGGATATGCTTGCCTCTGAGCTGGTGATTCGCACAGAACGCTCGGGGCTAGTCATCCGGGAAATTCCCATAAAGATCGAAGAAACGCGCGAGGCGCGCGTGAATATCGTCAAGCGCATTCCTCACGTATTTAAGAATATCTATCAGATGTTCGTTGTCTTCCATATACGAGAAGGAGGTCTACATCGCGAAATGTTGAGGTATATTGTCGTGGCGTTAAGCTGTGTTCTTATCAATTTGGGCGTCTTCAATCTATTACTTTTTGTAACCGGAATTGTTCAGGGGTTTTGGATAGCCATTTTTGTACTTCTGTCTTTTTCGCTTGCTATCCTTAATGCGTTTTTTTTGAACAAGCACTGGGTGTTCAAGGATAGCCGGCCGAGTACTACCAAGACTTACGTACGCTTCATTATTATTACCTCTACAATGGCAGTGGTTGGAAGTGTAATGACGTATGCGCTCACGACGTTTGTCGTGCCGCCCTTTGGGCTAACGTCACATCTTTGGGCTAACGTTTCGCTTCTCCTCACGATTCCAGTCACATTCCTCGGTAATTTTTTCGGGAATAAAATGCTGGTATTCAATAGCCCTTCATGAAAATCTTATTTTTATCAGATGATTTTCCGCCGGCAAGTTTTGGGGGAGCGGGAATTTCTACCTACGAATTAGCCATCGGAATGAAAAAAGCTGGCCACGAAGTTTTTGTTATTACCACATGTCGAAAAGAAAGCGAGGCTGGAGAGCAAAATTATGACAGTCTCAAAATCTTTAAAATTGCCAGTGACTATCCGGCGAGATGGCGCGCGTATGTGAGTTTGTACAACAGACCGGTAGTTTTGAAGTTAGAAGATATATTAAAAAGAGTTAAGCCGGACATAGTCCACGCCAATAACATTCATCATTATCTCTCGTACCGTTCTTTGAAGATTGCAAAGAAATATGCCAAAGTCGTAATCACTTTTAGAGATGCAATGAGTTTTAGTTTTGGCAAACTCATGACAAGAAAGTATCTCGAAAGTCTTGATGCTAAGGTGACATGGCTTGATCATCTAAAACAAGCCAAGCTAAGATGGAACCCTTTCAGAAATCTCATCGTTAAGTATTATCTTGGATATGTGGATCAAAAATTTGCCGTCAGCTATGCTTTAAAGAAAGCATTAGAGCAAAATGGTATTACAAATGTCGAAGTGATTCACACGGGTATTGATTTACGAGAGTACTCTCTGTCTTCTAGAGAGCATAATAAAAAGACAATTTTCTTCGCTGGAAGGTTGAATGATGCGAAGGGAGCAGGGGTTGTAGAGAAATCCTTTGAGATAGTTAAGCAAGAAATGTCCGAAGCCGAGCTTAGGACAGCTGGCACAGGCGGCAAGTGGTTAAATAGGGAAGAGATGAAACAAGCTTATGCCGACTCAAATCTCGTGCTGGTCCCTTCGGTTTGTTTCGATGCTTTTCCCAGAATAGTCATTGAAGCGATGGCTCTCGGTAGACCCGTAATCTCGACTCCTTATGGTGGTGCTAAGGAAATAATCGAAGATGGAGTCACCGGTTATATTATTGATCCTTTCAAAACAGACGAGCTTGCGGAGAAAATTATTGATTTGTTAAAAAATCCTGACAAAGCGGAGGAATTTGGCAGAGCTGGGCGTGAGAGAGTAAAAACTCAATTTAACTTAGACGAGAAAGTAAAACAATATTTATTTTATTACAAAAACTGCGCAAGTTGCCCGTAGGCAACTTGCGCATGTGTCTCTGGTTTTACCCCTTTACCCCAAGGTTCTCTCTCTGGTCAAGATGGTTTCCCAATGACCTTGGGCCTCGAGTAGCATCTGCAACACCTCCCGCACAACGCCCTTGCCACCCTTCTTCTTGGTGACATAGTCAGCCTCTGATCTGACTTCCGGCGCCGCATCTCTCGGGGCCGCGGAGAATCCGGCCTTGCGGATGAGTGAAAGATCCTGAATATCGTTTCCGACAAACAGGACATGTTCCCATTCTAGTCCCAGTTTGTCTAAAACTTCTCTGACGGCCTTGACCTTGTCCTCGATGCCTTGTAGACACTGTGCGCCAAGGTCGGCTGCTCGTTGCTTCACTGCAGGGGCCTTGCGCCCGCTGATGAGAACGACTTGGATGTTGTGCCTCAAGCACTCCTTGATGACGATTCCATCGCACGTGATGAATCGGTACATCTCGAATCGCTCGCCGTTGGGACCTATGCCGAGCAGAACTGTGTCATTGGTGTGGACGCCATCAACGTCCGTCACCACGAGCAGTATATTTGACAACTTCTCTCGTCGCTCGGGGTTCAAGTTTTGGTACACAAAAGCCTCCTTCTTGGGCCAGGGAAAGGTGTTATGTTCTGGGAGATGATAGTACATTATTATTGAGATCTGTCAAATTTTTATGTCTGTGATAATATGATCCAATCAAAATGGGGAAAAGATCAATTCTAGTAGTTTTTGGCGACGAACTGCCGAAAGAGGACTTAAGTCAATATGGCACTGTCCTTTCTGGTGCCGAGCTTCAGAAATTTATAGAATTGGGAAGCATTTATGAAGCCAGTGCTTTCACAGAAAAACTTTCTCATACCAGACTCCAAGATGGCACGCGTCTGGTAAAATCATTTACCTATGAAGGTTTCGAGTTATGGTGGCTATACTACAGTAGTCTCTTCACCTACTTTGGTTTGCCTTATGCACAATACAAGAAATTACTTACATATCTAAAGAATTTTCATAGTGTGACTTTCTACAAGCCTCCGTTTAAAAGTCTTTTTTCTTATTATCTTGAAGCGTATGGCTCTACGATAAATATACTTCGTGAGCCGGTATTTAAAACTTCGGCGTCGCTTCCTTTTGGTATTCTTCTTCAAATTTTTATTACCATTCTTTGTATACCTATTTTAATGGTACGCAAGCGACGAATGATGGTATTTATTGGCGATAAGTTCGAAAAGTCACAGGACTATGATGCTAGGATGAAGTTTGTCTACCAAGAATTGCGACAAAGAAAAATTCCTTTTGTTGAATTTATCAGGAGTTTGGAGTCTTGGAAAAAAGTATTGCAACATGTATTTATCCGAAAGCGTCCAGTAATCTACTCTGAAGCTGTGGCTTTTTTAGGGAAGTTTCTTGCTGTCTTTTCGGACAAACCTCGTTTTTCTGCTTCTCGACAAGATCCAGAGGGCAAGTTTCAATTTCTTGTCGCAACCCATTACCTAAAGACTGTTTATGATGATATATGGGCAATACGGATTATGAAATGGATTTTACATACTATCGGTGTCAGAGCAGGATTATTTACGGCGGCTCTAGACCGTAATTTCCACGCGGTTCTTGGTTGTAAACTGAACAATATACCGACAGTTGGTATTCTCCACGGGGTCGCCTCTCGATATTACAATGTCTACGATTTCTTACCCGGTTTTGACGGTGAAAAATCATTAACGCTTGATAAGTATGGTGTTTGGAGCGAATGGTGGAAAGAATATTACATAAAAAATGGCAAAGCCTATCGTCCAGAACAGCTCTATGTTTCCGGCCCTATGCGACCGCTGGAAAAACTTGCCAATGACCAACGACCAACGATCAATGACCAAGAACCTATTAAAGTACTTTTTGTCTCGGAACAGCCGGCCTTACCGAGAGAGGTGATGCCTTATCTTGAAACATTACTTGATCGATCTGATATCAAACTCTCTATTACATTTCGTCAGTATCGAGATGGATTCAAAGATTGGCTCTTGGAACATAGACCCGACTTCCTGAAACGGGATGATATAAAAATTGTAGAAAGTGGATTACAGGAGGCGATTGGGGTAAATGATGTAGTTGTCGGCGCTCACAGTACTGTTGTTCTCGAGGGTCTCTTTAAACTCAAGGTTCCCATTTTCTTTAATACTGTTAAGTGGGGGGACTATTTCGATCTTAAGGATTACGATAAGGAGCACTCTTTCTTCGCCGAGAATCCCGATGAATTTATACAGAAGATAAAAAGTGTGAGAACCGTATCAGTAGATACTCTTAAGGATTTACAAGAACGATATTTCGGCGACCCGTACAAAAACGGCAGTAAATGGGTTGTTGATAAGTTAGAAGAATTGTTGTTATGATGTCTCTATTACATGAATAAAGAAACAAAGACCACCCCATATCCACTTGTGGCGCATACTTCTATGACCCAAGCTACTCGGATAAAAGTAAGTGGTGTGACAATAGGTGGTGATAATTTCACTATCATGGCTGGCCCATGCGCTGTCGAGAGCAGAAATCAACTGAAGAGTATTGCAGAAGCAGTACATAAGGCAGGAGCAAAAATATTGCGCGGGGGAGCTTATAAGCCCAGAACTTCGCCTTATAGTTTTCAAGGGTTAGAAGAAGAAGGATTAAAGTATCTGAAAGAGATTTCAGAAGAACTAAATATGCCAGTAGTTTCGGAGATTATGGATGTAAGGTATATTCCGCAAATGCTAGAGCACGTAGATATTCTTCAGGTTGGCGCGCGGAATATGCAGAATTTTACCCTACTCAAGGAACTTGGTCTTATAAGAAAGCCAGTGCTTTTAAAACGAGGTGTGGGGGCAAAGATCGATGAATTATTGGGGGCTGCCGAATATATTCTTAAGGGCGGAAATAAAGACGTTATTCTTTGTGAGCGAGGTATCAGGACATTTGAAGACACTACTCGAGCCACACTTGATATTTCTGCGGTACCGATACTCAAAAAATTAACACATTTGCCGGTCATCGTTGATCCTAGTCACGCGACGGGACAGAGTGATATTGTACCGGCGCTGGCGCTTGCCGCTTGTGCTGTGGGCGCGGACGGAATTATCGTGGAGGTGCATGACAATCCAGCGCAGGCTCTCTGTGATGGTTCCCAAGCACTCTCGCCGGAAGATTTAGAAATTTTAATAGTTAAGTTGAAGGGGATTGCCGAGGTAATTGGCAAAAAATTTAATTAAAGAAGGCGCCCACGACCTTGTTAGGTCGGGGCGCCCTCGGGCGGCCTAGATCCATTCCTGGATTTCAGCCACCATTGCGTGCACTGCTTGCTTGGGGTGAGTCGGTCGCGGATACGCTTTCTCTTGCGCCGCGAGTAGCCTGTCCTTCCCAGCGCCGGAGGTTACTTGCTCAAGAGCTGAAACGAGTTCCTCGACGTTTTTGATGCCGATCGAGGATCCATCCTCGACTGGTTGCCAGACACGCCGGCGATGCAGACGCTCAACCTCGTTGAGCACCAACTCTGTCATCACGTCGATGACAGGCACTCGCTGGTAGATGGCATCGATGCCGGCACCAGAGCCGGCGCCGATCACGACATCCGTCCCGGGTAGCAACTCCTTGACCAGCGTCGTGCCGACAAGCTGAATTGCGTTGGCTGGGAAAAGTGGGCGATAGGCGTCCGGGTTCTCCTTGTAGGTCTCGTCGCCCGGATGTCCCGTTACCACCACGAGGATCTTTTCGTTGTCGATCCTCTCGAGAGCCTGTCTGACCAACCAGAGATGTTCGCGATTGATGTGGCTCTCCTTGCGGAGAGGGCAGAAGATGACAATCTGATCCTCGGTCATACTAATTCTCTTGCGTACCTCTGCTCGGGTGGACTCTGGGAAAACACTTGCTTCCCAGAGCGGGTTCCCAGTCGCCACGATGTTAGCACGAGGGAAGAGTTCCAGTGCTTTCGTCTTCTCCTTTTCAGTTGGGACGATGAGAAACTGGGTGTTCTTCCTCGCTTCCGCGAACCACTCTCTGCCTGCGCAGTCGAATGTGTCCGCGTAGAGTCCAATAGGTATTCCCTTGCGGACGGCTTGTCGCAGAGCCCCAAGCTCTCCTTGAGCCATCTCTGGACTGTGGGCCATGCCGGCTATGACGACAGTCGTGTCTTCCGGCAAGACGATCTCTCCTTTTCCGGAGATGAAGGTGGCGGATTCGCCTCTACTCCGCAATTCTTCAGCCACCATCCCCAGTGCTGTGCTGGGGGCGAAATCCGCAGCAACAAGCACAATACCTCGCATCTGGGCCTCCCTTCAGACCATAAGTTCAATTTCAACCTAATCCTATCACATATATAAAATAAGTCAAGTATTCGGCTTTCTTTAAGTTCGGCCAGCTACTATAGCGCGCACTTTTTCTAGTTCCTCTGGAGTGTTAACTCCTAAGTTGCGATAATTACCCTTAACAATACCCATGCGGAATCCGTGCTCGAGGATGCGGAATTGTTCTATCCCTTCGCGTAGTTCAAGCGGGGTTTGAGGGAGTTTGAGAAATTTATGAAGGAATTCAAGTCGCATAGCCATAACACCGATGATGTGGTAATGATCGTAAGAAGATTTAGGATTGTAGGGGAATGGTACAGTGGCTCTGGAGAATGATAGGACGTTGTTGTTGAGATCTGTCAGAACTTTGACGATACTTGGTTCAACGACCATTACTTCATCAGTGATACGATCAGCCACACTACTGACTTGAAGTTCCGGATCTTTTATAAGAAGATTGACGCATTCGTCTATAGCTTCGGGGGGATAGAGTGGCTCATCTCCCCAGATATTAACAACGATATCTGGAGTAAAGTCTTTAAACTGCTCTAGTGCTAAAGCCACGCCCTCGGTCCCATTTTTAGAAGCTAGAGGCAGAGGCCAGCGAATCACTCGACCGCCAACATCTCTAACATTTTTTTCTATCTCATCAGAATCAGTGGTCACGATGAGTTCGTCCAATATTTTTGCTTTCTTACTGCGTTCAAATGTAAGCTGAACAAGAGTTTTGTTCGGCAATATACTCTCGAGCATTTTGTGCTTAATCCTAGTAGAGCCTGAACGGGCCGGGATGACGCCTAGTATTTTGGGCCGATTTTCGGGTATGGTCACAGACATCTAGTATAATGAGACTTATGGATATCTTCAAGGCATTTAAAAAGTCGATGGGGGAATATGACAGTATCCAGAAAAGCAAACACTGGAAGAAGTTTGATCAGAGAAAGCATCTATATAGTCCGGAGAATCTCGAGAATTTCAGAAATAACAAATTATCTCTAGGTTTAGATGACCAGTATTCCGACAAGGAGCAAAAGGAAATTTTTCAGGACTTGGTAAATGAATTGGGAGAAGAATACGTTCTCTCGAATCTGACAGATAAAAATATTGGCAATTCCCAAACTTTCTTTAAAGTTGGTAATTTATTTATAGATGGTGGACAGAATTTTCATATCAAATGGTTGCATGAATTGGAAATTTTGGTCTTCTCGAAGACTAAAGTAAATTACATTTGTGAGATTGGGGGTGGTTATGGTTCTTTGGCCCAGAAGATTCGTGCAAAACATAATTGCAAATATATTCTCATCGACCTTCCTGAAGCCAACTTGTTGTCTAGCTATTATTTGAGTAAGCATTTCCCAGATCTCAAATTTTTACTCTGTGATCAAATTAATGGCAAATTTGTAAGCAGGGATGATATTGAAGCATATGATTTTATTATCGTCCCACCTTGGTATAAGATAGTGGAAGATTTGAAGATAGATCTATTTATCAACACTCGATCCATGATGGAGATGAACTTTGAGGTAATCAAGAAATATTTTAATTTTATACATAAATACATCATGGTTGATGGTTTTTTCTTCAATATAAATCGATATTACAAAAGTTCTGTAGGTTATCCTATTAAATTGTCAGAGTACCCATATGATGAGAACTGGGATGTAGTTTCCTCCAAACCTTCCTGGAAACAAAAAGATATTCACCAACTGATTACTCAAAGACGACTAGATATAGGAAATATAAAAGAAGAGCTGACTAAGATTAGAGAAATGGGGAAAGCTTTTGTTCCTAAAAAGGTGAGCTTATTTAGTAGAATATGGAATATATTATTTCAATAGTTCGCTATTTGTCAGATAAGTACAATCTTTCCGATTTCTAATATACTGAAGAAATTTTTCCAGCTCTTCCCACATGTCGTATTTTTCAATTTCCCAAGAGTGTCCCCATAAGTGAAATACCTCACCATTTTGCAAGGCAACATCAAAGGTGGCTTTTGCCATGCTTAACCATGAATACATCGATAGTATGGGTACATCAAGTTTTTTTAGAGCGGGGGCTCTTTGTTGGTAGGGTTGAAGAAATTTTCTTAAATTAGGTCGAAATGGAAACGGGTACACTTGAATTGTGGTGGGTATAAGAAATGAGTCAGAAAAAGTGAGAGCTCCTAATATGGTAGTACGTGCTCCTAGAAATCCTGCGTCTTTCACTGTCTGAATAACCTTATCATCGAAAACTCCTTTGGGGTAGCAAAACATTTTGATTTCTGAATTCAGTAAATTTTGGAGCCACTCTTTACTGCCAAGAATTTCCTCCGTCCCTGCTATGCGAAGATCAGGATGAGTGAGAGTATGGGCACCAATCTCATGCCACTTAGAAATTTCTTTGATCTCCGAGTCAGGTAATCGCTTTGGACGATAGTTTTTTGAGATATAGAATGTTCCTTTAACATCGTAACGTGACAACAAATCAGATAGTCGTTTATCCAAAATATCACCGTCATCCCAACTGGTGGTTACTTTAAGCATGTTTACGCGCGATGAGAATATAGCCGTGAGTAAATAATTTATTGGCTCGACTTTTATCTTTGCGGTCAAGAAAACGCGCCCAAATACCGCATATCTTGAGAGTGAAACTTAGAGGTTTGTCTAACCACTTCTTGCCTGCACCAAGACGCTCTATCCAGTATCTTGCCTTGAGTTGAGCTAGCACGCTAAAGTATCCACCGCGTTTTTCTATGACAAGAACTTTAAGTCCGGCATCCTCGGCCAAACGTTTAAAACTGTGTTCGGTAAAACGCCAAAAATCATGCGGCTCGTCGTGGAGCGGGTCAAAGAGGCTCTCTGTCACAAGCAGTATTCCGCCGGGCTTAAGGACGCGATAAAGTTCGGAGAATGCTTTATGTAGTTCGTAGACATCTCCCAATACTTGCGTGCACACTATTGAGTCAAAAGAATTGTTGGAGCAGGGGATATTTTCAACGCGTCCTACGACGTCAGTGTTCCCCCCAGGTCGAACGTTCATTCTAGCGTACTTATCATAATTAAATAAGTCAACGTAACGGGAATAATTCCCCGCACCCACATCAAGCACGTCTCCCTTTATATAATAAGAATACTTCTTTATCTGTTCTCGCAGTTCAATTCTTCCTGTCTTATATATATATGACATATTATTTATTTCAACTTAAGGGATATTTAACGAAATAATAACTCAAGAGACTAGCGAAAGATCTTATAATGACATGTGTCACGACAAGACCCATAAGTCCGAAAGATGGAAGAAGTACAAAGTAAAGCGCTATTTGAACTATAGGAACAATAGTACGATGCAGATACAATTCCTTCTGCTTCTTATGAGCTATCAATGTTTCATTGAATATTGTGCCGGAGATTGCCAGTAGGGTGAAGGAGTAAATCTGTGAGTAGAAAACCGAATCCAGATATTGTGGAAAGAATAGTTTATAAAAGTATGGAGCAAGAATTACCCACAAGAAAGCAAGTCCGAGAGCATAGGCAGTGAGTAATAAGGCCTTCCGCGGATCAGACTTTTGTAATTCTTCAAAAGGTCGCTCACTTATTTTTGGCAGAATTAAAGTGCTTAATATTTTCTTTCCTCCTTGGAGTTGTTCGACGGGAGCGATAGCGAATGCGTAAATGGCAAGAGGGGCTGCGCCGAGGTAGTGGAAGATAAGAATTTTATCAAGAAAGTTAGCAATATTTCCGATGGTATCCATGACGCTTAGATGTCCACTATAGGAGAGAATATCCGGATCTTCTTTCTTATTGTCGTTTCGGTATGCATGTGTAGTTCTCTGATAGAGAAATAACGATACAAGCGCTCCGACGATGAAATAGACAGCAATGATGATTTCGAGACTCTTAGTCAGTAGAAGAGCTATGATGAGAGTTAGTGCAGGGACAGCATTTCTTATTATGCTATAGGTTGTGCTTCTTCTAAAGTCCTTCTTACCCATAAGATATGCGCCATAGAGACTGGCACTTGTGGTCAAGGGGGATAGTAGGGCAGCCAGAAGAAATGAGAAAGCTAAGAGTACATTGTCGTTTATATAATAATAAATAGAGAGACCTAGCCCTATCAAGACTACACCGATGCCCCACTTTAAATTAATGCGAAAGCCCTGTCGGAGAGACCCTCCGAAACCGCGTGCCACCGATTGAACAATCGAGGTGTTTAGTCCAGTGAAAGAAAATATTCCCAAGATTGCCACCATCGAGAGAACGAATTTGTAGGTACCAAACGATTCTTTCGGGAAAAAATTTGCGAAAGTAATAGAAAGGAGAAAACCGGAAAGCATTGCAACACCTTGACTTAAAAAAAGCCAAAAGCCACTCTTAGTCAGGTAGATCATATCAGACTTGAAAAAGCTCTCGCTTTGGCGTAGCTTGGTATAAACCCAATTTCGCAAATCCGACATATATTGGTACCATGATAAGATAATGAAGATGAATAAACAAATACTGCGAAATGTTGTCTTTACGGGACTTTTCCTAGTCCCGTTTATTCCGTTTCTTGTATCTAGCTCCCTTTTCTTCCCGTTTATTACCACCAAAGCTTTTGCCTGGAGAATTATTGTTGAAATAGTTTTTGCTGCTTGGGTGCTGCTTGCTCTGCTCGAAACCAACTATCGTCCTAAGAAATCTATAATTCTCTACACAGTCTTAAGTTTTTTGGTCATCATCGGTTTGGCTGATCTTTTCGGCGTGGCTCCGATCAAGAGCTTCTGGTCGAACTTCGAGCGTATGGAGGGCTTTGTCACCCTTCTTCATTTGGGAATGTTTTTTGTAATTACTTCCTCGGTCTTTAAAGAGATTGATTGGAGAAGGTGGTGGAACACAACACTTGTCGCTTCATTCTTGATGGTTTTATATTGTGTCTTGCAGATTATTGGATTAAAAACAATAAACCAGGGCGGGGTGAGAGTGGATGGCACTTTAGGCAACGCCATATATCTCGCTGTTTATATGCTTTTCCATATCTTTATTGCCATACTTTTCCTCTGGCGCGAGCGGAAGAGCGTTGCATTAAGATGGGTTTATGGGTTACTTATTTTAGCGCAGATATTTATTCTATATTACACAGCTACTCGCGGAGCTATTCTCGGTCTGCTTGTGGGCTTGTTTATTCTGGCGGTGCTCAATATCAGAAATAAAGAGGACCATCTTGTCAGAAAAATAAGCATCGCCGTCTTAGTGGGACTCGTAGTTTTAGTTGGAGGTTTCGCTATATTTAAGAATGCGACATTTATAAAAAACAGTCCGGTACTTTCGCGTTTTACTTCTCTGAATATGGATGAGGTTAAGAAACAGGGCAGATATTTCGTTTGGCCTATGGCGCTAGAAGGAATTAAAGAACGACCGCTTCTCGGTTGGGGACAGGAGAATTTCAGTTATGTTTTTCAAGAACATTATAGCCCGGAGATGTTTCGCCTAGAACCATGGTTTGACCGTGCGCACAACATCTTTCTTGACTGGGCAGTTGCGGGCGGTCTCCTCGGTCTATTGTCTTATCTGGCTCTCTACCTTGCTCTTCTTTACCTCATCTGGAAACCTGCCCGCCAGTTTGATGGCGGGTCAGATCAGTTCTCTCACATCGAAAAGTCCATTCTTACCGGTCTCGTGGTGGCATACTTCTTTCACAACTTTTTCGTCTTCGACCATCTGATAAGTTACGTTCTATTTTTCTCACTGCTTGCTTACGTGCATTCGAGATCTAGCGGTGAACTGTTTTGGCAACGGTCGATAAGTGATATTCAGATAAAAAGAATTGCTATACCAATCGTGTCTATTTTCTTACTCCTCTCTATTTATTTCGTCAATACCAAGCCGATTATGACAAACTTTTTTTTGATCGAAGCTCTCAAATCTGTCCATACGCCTGGAGGAACCACTGCCGCTATCCAATATTTTAAAAAGGCTTACAATACTTCGCATCTTGGCCGATCGGAAGTGGCAGAACATATAGTCGCTAACTCGGTTACCGTTGTGACAGGAGATGTTTCCACAGAGGAGAAGAATGAGTTCTTTTCCTTCGCGAAAGATGCTGTACTGAAACAGACGAAAGATTTGGAAAAAGACGCTCGTTACAAGTTGATAACTGGATCATTCCTTTCTTCTTTTGGTTTTCTTGATGATGCTCTTATTTACCTTGAACGTGCTAAAGAACTGATGTCCGGCAAACAACAGATATATTTTGAAATTGGCGCCGTCTATATAAATCAGAAAGAGCCGATTAAAGCGCTCGAAGTATTTAGAGAAGCATATGAATTGGCACCAGAATATGCGGAAGCCAAATTGATTTATTTGATTGGAGCGATCTATGTAGGCGACAGGGTGGTTGAAAATAAAATGATCAGTCAACTGACGGAAAGGGAAGTAGTTTTCGACGATCGGATTGTGAACGCCTACCACTCGAATGGACGGATAGATAAGGTTCGAGACTTATTTCTAAGTCGCATGAGACTTGATCCTTCGAATGCTGATACTTATCGACAATATCTCGAACAGATTGTAAATTGAAAATTAATTTTTAAAAAAAAGTTATCCACACTTTTTTCTTTTTCTCTATTGTATGTATCGACTTTCAGTACGATACTTAATATGATCGCAGACAAATCATTTTGATAAATAATTATCTGCGCAGACATTAATAATAATTTCCCGACATTATGTTGGGACAACACAATGGCAAAGAAAAAAAAGTCTTCAAAGAAGAAGCGAGCATAGTTATTTTTGCTCTTAAAGAAAAAACACTCCCGCAAGAGTGTTTTTTCTTTTTACTTGTCTTGGGTGATAGTCTCAAACATGGTAAGATAAGCGCCTTATGGCCTTTTTAAGGAATCTTTTTGGTTCCCCGGAGAAGAAAGAGCTCCTTTCTTGGCAACCTCTGGTCGAGCGTATCAATGCGTTTGAATCCTCTCTGCAAGCTCTTTCGCCGGACGAATTAAAAGAGAAAACGTTGGAGTTTAAGAATCGGCTGACAAAAAAAGAGACTCTCGATGATATATTGCCGGAGGCCTTTGCCGTTGCGCGAGAAGCAACTAAGCGCACTCTCGGTCAGAGACACTATGATGTTCAGTTGCTTGGGGGCATCGCTCTTTATAAAGGAGGTATTGCAGAGATGAAGACTGGTGAAGGGAAAACGCAGGTGGCCGTATTGCCGGCATATATCAAGGCACTCGAAGGTAAGGGTGTGCATATCGTTACTGTCAACGATTATCTCTCGCGTCGTGACGCTGTCTGGATGGGTCAAATTTATGATTACCTTGGGCTCTCTGTCGGAGTGCTTAATCATGCCGAATCTTTTATCTATGACCGAGAGCACACCAACAAGGATAAAGAACGCGACGAATTAGGCTTTTTCCATGTTGTTCATGAGTTCTTAAGGCCAGCTACAAAAAGAGAAGCTTATCAGGCAGATATTACTTACGGTACCAACAATGAATTCGGCTTTGATTATCTGCGTGATAATTTGCTGTACAACAAAGAAGATCTTTCTCAACGAGAATACCATTACGCTATTGTTGATGAGATTGATTCTATTCTGATTGATGAGGCGCGGACCCCTCTCATTATTTCTGGCAACACCGGCGCCGCGGGAGAACTTTATGAAAAATTTGCCAAAATTGCCCGAGAACTTGAAGAGGGGCCGGATTTTGTCGTTGATGAGAAACTTCGTACGGTTTCTCTGACAGACAGTGGAATCAGCAAAGCGGAGAAACTTCTCGGTATAGAAAATATTTATACCGAAGGAGGTGTCAAATATGTGCATCATTTGGAAACGGCCGCTAGAGCCAAAGCTCTATACCACAAAGACAAAGAATATGTGGTCAAAGATAATGAAATAATAATCGTGGACGCTTTTACCGGACGCCTTCAGCCCGGCAGGCGCTGGTCGGAAGGTTTGCATCAGGCGATAGAGGCCAAAGAAGGGGTGCGCATTAAGGAAGAAAGCCGCACCTTTGCCTCTGTTACGTTCCAAAATTATTTTCGTATGTATCAGAAGCTTTCTGGCATGACTGGTACTGCTCTCACTTCTAAAGAAGAATTTTATAAGGTTTATGGTTTGGAAACTTTTGCTATTCCAACCCACATGCCGATAGCTCGTAAGGACCTTGGTGATCTGATTTTTCAAACCCAAGCGGGCAAAATGAAGGCAGTAGCCAAAAAGGTTGGTGAGTTGAATAGGAAAGGTCAACCGATTTTGATCGGTACAGTCTCCATAGAACATAACGAACTCTTATCGACATATCTCAAGAATGAAGGGATAAAACATGAAATTCTAAATGCCAAGAATCATGAACGAGAAGGTGAAATTATCGCTCAAGCCGGCAAAAAGGGATCAGTCACTATTGCCACCAACATGGCTGGTCGGGGAGTGGATATTAAACTCGGTGGTAATCCCAGCACATCAGATACTTATGAAGAGGTTAAAGCTCTTGGTGGACTCTTTGTCCTTGGTACCGAAAGGCATGATGCGCGACGTATAGATAACCAGTTGCGCGGACGTTCCGGCAGACAGGGAGATCCGGGCGAAACGCAGTTTTTTGTTTCCCTCGAAGATTCTTTGATGCGTATTTTTGCTGTTGATGCTATTAAAAAAATGATGGGACGCTTCAATATTCCCGAAGACGAGCCAATAGAAAACAAACTTATCACGAGTTCCTTAGAGAAGGCGCAGGAGAAAATAGAGGGTTTCAATTTCGACGCACGCAAACATGTTCTAGAATTCGACGACGTGCTTAACTTCCAGAGAGGGGTAATCTACGGTCGGCGACGCAAGATTCTGGTCGGCGGCCAGTCTGAAGTCAAAGAATATTTGGCCGAAGTGGTAGAGCGTCTTGACCCGGACATGAAAGAGAAGGTGGATGAGAAAATATCAAAGATAAATTTCGATGTTCTTGGAGTACTGGAAGTCTTGCGCAGAATTGTTCTTCAGACCATAGACTTGTTCTGGGTTGACCATTTGGAGATGATGGAATATCTGCGCAGTTCCGTGAACTTGCGCGCTTATGGCCAGCGCGACCCTCTGGTCGAGTATAAGAAAGATGGTTTGAGGTTTTTTAGAGATATGGAAATATCAATCGCCAGACAAGTTGCCGAGTTTGTCCTAGCGCTTAATCTCGAAGCCGCCATCTCGTATAAAGCAGCTCCGATAGAAATAGAGGCCAAGGCATTGTCCGATACTTCCCGTTCCACTGTCTCTAAAAAAGCCGAAGTCGGCAGGAATGACCCCTGTCCCTGTGGCAGTGGTAAAAAATATAAAAAATGCCATGGAGCATAAAAGGTTATTGACTTAAAGTTTATCTTGAGATAAACTTAGTGTGTTATGAAAACACAAATTTTAGGACTCAAAGAGTTGAGAGAAAATATGCAAAAGTATGCTTCTCGTACAGAAAAGGGGGAGTCTTTTATAGTGGTAAAGAAATCCAAGCCCTTGTTTAAGATATCATCTCTCGATGAAGTCAACGAGCTCTGGGAAACAGTCGTTGACTTCACTAAAATAAATAAGAATGGCGTTGATGCAAAAAAAGTTTTAAGAGAGCTCCGCGCAATAAATGCCCGTTCTTAAAAAACTACTCTCAAGGTTTAATAGGGAAGAAAAAGTCGTTCTTGAAGTTTTGATTGAAAAGATTGCTTCTCTCAATTGGCACGATCTTGATATAAAAAAGTTACAAGGATATCATGACGTTTTTCGGGCGCGAAAAGGTAAAATAAGAATCATTTTTTATAAACACGAGACAAAAGTCTCTATTATTAATATAGATCGTCGTAATGATAAGACATATAGATTTTAATCCATATGGAGCTGTCGTATAATCTTTTTCACGTCATTCAAGATATGGTGCTCAAGCCGGACTTCACGAGCGCCATGGCTCTTTTCGGACTCTCTCTTCTAAATGAATTAGCGGCTGTCTTGCCTTACGTTGCGTTAATATCCGGTCAACTTCTGTTTCTCAAAGTTAGTTCCTTTCATGTTATTATTTCCCAGTTTTTCTTTTTTGTCGCTGTCCCAGCCGGAGTGGGAGGAGCTATCGGCTCGTTTCTCACTTATGGCATGGCTTATTTCGGTGGCAAACCTTTTATCGAGAAATTTAAAAGATATCTTCGATTCTCTTGGGATGATATCGAAAAAACAAATCGTCGTTTCAAGGGCGCTTGGTACGATGAAATAATATTTCTTGTTCTTCGGTCCGTACCGGTTTTACCGTCTCTACCAGTCAATATTGCGATGGGTATTTTTCGCATGTCTCCGACGCGTTATTTCGTCTTAACTGCCTTAGGTTTTACCATCAGAATGATGATAATGTTTGCGTTTATATGGGTTGGAATGGAAACTCTGGTTCAATAATGCCTTTTCGTCTATAATGTCAATATGAAGAATAAATTGGTCTGGTTAGTAGGTGGCGCACTTTTGGTTGCCGGTATTGTCTGGCTTATCATGGCGCCGACCAAACCAGGTAAATTAGATGATTTTGCGTCATGTCTCGCGGAAAAAGGAGCTATTTTCTACGGGGCTTTCTGGTGTTCACATTGTCAGAATCAGAAAGCTTTATTTGGTAATTCAGCCAGACTCTTGCCATACGTGGAGTGTTCTACTCCGGATGGCAAGAATCAACTTCCGATCTGTAAAGATCAAGGAGTGACTGGTTATCCCACTTGGGATTTTATCACCGGTACTACGACGATTCGTGAGAGTGGGGAAATATCTCTAGCGCGCTTGAGCGAGCTGACCAACTGTCCGTTACCGGTCGAAAATTAATAAGTGATGGTTGAGAAAATTACTTCATTAGTGCCATACGCTGTTCTTCTCTCTCATTTTCTTTTTATTTTTATTGTCTTCACTTTAATTTTCAAGAATTCTTGGGGAAGGGATATGACTAATTGGTTTGGAAAAAAGGCGACAGTTTTGGCTTTGATTATTTCTCTTGGTGCTGTACTTGGCAGTCTCTTTTATTCAGAAATCGTTGGTTTTGAACCGTGCATATTGTGTTGGTGGCAGAGGATTTTCTTATTCCCACTGCCGGTGATTCTAATCGTGTCTTTGTGGAAGAATGATAGCGCTGTCTTCAAGTATATTGTACCGTTAGCGATATTGGGAACTATAGTAGCGCTTTATCACTCATACTTCGAACTTGGTGGTGTCTCTCTTCTGCCGTGCACTGCCGAAGGCGGCGCCTGCTCAAGGGTATATGTTAAGGAGTTCGGCTACATCACCATTCCCACAATGTCCCTGACTTCTTTCGCTTTCGTGCTGATAATTTCTTGGTTTAAAAAACAATATGATAAAAATAATAACGCATAATGCGAAATTTCACACGGATGATGTCTTTGCGGTTGCAACGTTGTTAATTGCTTTAGGAAAAGAGAATTGCAAGATTTTAAGGACACGTGATGAATCGATAATTGCTCAAGGTGATTACGTTGTTGATGTTGGGAACGTATATGATAAAGAAAAAAATAGATTTGACCACCATCAGATGGGCGGTGCGGGGGAGAGAAAGAACGGTATTCCGTATGCATCATTCGGTTTAGTATGGAAGAAATTTGGAAAAGAGGTTTCAGGTTCCGTGGAGATTGCAGAGAAAATTGATTATACAATTGCGCAGTATGTAGACGCGCTTGATAATGGACAAAATATAGTCTCTTCCCAGATTCCGGGCTCATTTCCATTCACGATAAATTCGATAATAGATCAATTCCGACCAACGTGGAAAGAAGAAAAGAATTGGGATGAGAGATTTATGGAAGCGGTGCATTTGGCACAATCAGTCATTAAACGAGAAATTAATATAACTGCCGATATATTTGAAGGAGCAAAAATAGTAGAGAAATCATATACGGAATCAGTGGACAAAAAAATTATTATAGTTAATGAAGAATATGATTTCGGCCGAGAGCTGGTGATGAACACTCTTGTGAAATTTGTTGAACCGACTTACGCAATACTTTTTCGCGGAGATACCCAATCATGGCAAGTATTGGCTATCAGAAAGAGTATGGCGACTTTCGAGTCTCGCAAGGCGTTACCGGAAGCATGGCGAACTAGAAGAGGGATTGAATTCGAAAAAGCTAGCAATGTTTCGGGAGCTTTGTTCTGCCACCGTTCTGGATTCATGTGTACAGCTGAATCCAAAGAAAGTGCTATAAAACTTGCGGAAATTGCTCTAAATTTCTAACTCCTTTTGAAGCTTGCGGAGATTGCTTCAAATTTCTAATTCTTCCTTGATATATATTATATTTTAATTTTTTCCATATACATCACAATAATCCTATAGGATAATTATGGTGTATTAAGAAAGACCGAATGCCAAGCACAGATGGCGGTCATTCTCTATTTGGTCCACGATCATGTAGAGTAGATCTTTGCCGATTCCTAAATCAGTTTTCATTAATCCGATTACATTTTCACAATTGTATGGATAAACCCAGACGCTATCTTGTAGTCGATAAAACCCCGCTTTAATAAAAATTCTTCGAATCTCGGTGCGAACCGATCTTTTCTTTTCAGGTATGTCGAAGATGACCACTCGCCATTTTTTATCCCACTTTTTTGGTTGTTTAATCTTATAATCAGTCATCTGCCAGTGTTTTAAGATTTTCTTTCCTGTTTCTGTTAGAGAATAATGCCCGTCTACAAAGATAAGCAATCCCTTTTTTCTCAAGCGACTTAGCGTTGATTTAACGACCTCTCTTTTTCTAAGATGGGGGATGAGACCAAGTTTATGAAGGGCTACCACTACGTTTGGCGCAATAAGGCCGATACCAATCACTCCAGCAGTAGCTACTGTCTGTAGAATAATTTCTTGCAATTCAGTACGTCTGACCAGACTTTTATTTTTCTCTTCTAAGGTACTCATATATCAATATCTAATTCTGTTTAATTTTACGCTATTATTATACATCATAAAAATCCTATAGGATAATTATAATGTATGGGAAAATATGGTAGAGTGGTGGCATATGTTTATAGACGAACTGACTCTCCATTTGAAAGCCGGCCGTGGGGGTGACGGGGTGGTGCGCTGGCGACATGAGAAGGGTAAAGAGTATGGTGGTCCTTCGGGTGGTAACGGTGGCAAAGGCGGAGATGTCTATGCTTTGGCAGTACGTGATATCGGTATTCTTTCTAGTTATCGCAATATTAAAGAGTTTGAAGCCGGGCGCGGGGAAGACGGTGCCAAAGATCTCAAACAGGGCGGAGTTGGAAAAGATGTGTTAATAAAACTACCTGTCGGTTCACGCTTGACCAATCTCACGACTGGACATTCATTCGAACTGTTGAAGGATGGTGAGAAAATACTATTGCTACGAGGTGGCAGAGGCGGTCTGGGCAACGAACACTTCAAGGGTTCAACCAATATCCGTCCACAAGAATCTACTCCCGGCGTCTCGGGAGAAGAAGCTGACTTCCATATTGAACTTCTGCTGGTCGTTGATATTGGTATCATCGGCTTGCCGAATGCCGGCAAATCAAGTCTTCTCAACTCTCTAACTAGTGCCCATTCTAAGGTGGGGGATTTTCCCTTTACTACATTTGAGCCGGCCTTAGGAGACTTTTATGGACTTATTTTGGCCGATATTCCCGGACTAATAGAAGGAGCGGCCGAAGGTAGGGGCCTGGGACATAAATTTTTGCGTCACATCGAGCGTACCAAAGCGCTTGTTCATTGTATTTCCTCTGAAATTGATGACCCAATCAAGGCTTACAGAGTGGTTCGAAACGAGCTTGAGCTCTATAATAAAGATATAATGGGAAAGCCGGAATTCATTGTCTTGACGAAAACAGACACTCTTTCCAAAGGAGAACAAGAAAGAAAACTTAAACTCTTGAAAAAAATTACTAAATATGTGTTTCCAATTTCTATATTAGATGACAAGTTGGTTAAAGAGTTCGGCGACGTTTTAACAAAAAATTAAAATCATGAAGGATTATACTTTGATTATTGGGCTGGAGATACATGTTGAGCTTGCGACAAAGACAAAGATGTTCTGCAATTCTAAGAATGATTCGAACGAGAAACGTCCTAACGCGAATATTTGTCCGGTCTGTATGGGTTATCCGGGCACTCTACCAGTCATAAATAAGGAGGCCGTGCAAAGCGTGCTCCGGCTAGGATTGGCAGTCGGCGGAGAAATTGCTGATTTTACTGAATTTGACCGCAAAAACTATTTTTACCCCGATATTCCCAAAGGTTATCAGATTAGTCAGTACAAACATCCTTTAGTGCGAGGCGGCTCACTCCTAGGTGTTGCCTTAACCCGTATTCATCTTGAAGAAGACACAGCCAAATCAATTCATACCGAAAGCGGAGATAGTCTACTAGATTTCAATAGAGCGGGTGTGCCGCTTGTTGAGTTGGTCACCGAACCTGTTATCCATGACTCGGAGACGGCTGGTCGATTTGCGCGAGAGTTTCAACTTCTGCTGAATTATCTCGGTATTGCTGAAGCCAATATGGAGAAAGGGGAAATGCGTGTTGAAGCGAACGTTTCAGTATCAAGGTCCGATCTTAAAAGTTTGGATTCCAAAGACGGACCTTTTGGAACAAAGGTTGAGGTTAAAAATTTAAATTCTTTCAAAGCAGTAGAAAAAGCCATCAAGTATGAATTCGACAGGCAGGTCGGACTTCTTGAAAGCGGGGGAGAGGTGCAACAAGAAACACGCGGATGGAATGAAGAAAAAGAGGAGACATTCTCCCAGAGAGTTAAAGAAGGGTCTCACGATTACCGTTATTTCCCAGACCCTGACTTACCGAAACTTTTTATCAAAGATATTCTCGATTTCGCGCCAGAGGTACTTCGTCGGACAATACCAGAACTGCCTTGGCAAAAAAGAGAGAGATATAAAAAAGATTTTGGACTGAAGGACGAGGATATAGAAATCTACGTTCGAGAGCCGGGGTGGGGAATGCTGTTTGAAGAAACGGCGCAACTCTTAAATGATACCGAGCTTTCTAAACTAGCGTCGAATTATATCATGAGTGATTTAAGAAAAATAATTTCTGCGGAAAGAATGGCAGAAGTAATAAGGATGATTGACGAGGGGAAGATTTCATCACGCGGAGCTAAAGATATTTTAAAAATTATTCAAGAAGAAGATGCGGATCCAAGAACTATTGCGGAAGAAAAAGATTTGATTCAAATTAGCGATAGAGAGATTTTAGAAAGAATTGTGAAAGAGGTAATGGAGGAAAATAAAAACGCTCCGATTCAGTTTCTGGTGGGACAAGCGATGAAAAAATCAAATAGTCGCGCGAATCCGGAAGTTTTAAAAAATATTTTTGAAGAGTTGCTGAAATAAGTGGAATACTCGATACATAAATAAATGGAACACTTAGTACATAATAATAATCCTATAGGATTATTATTATGTGGGAGAGAAAACAGAACAAGAGGCGATAAATTATATAAGTTGTTAGTTATTCTTCGTGTTTGATCAGAAGTTTTTTGATGCGTTTTTCGGCGTTTGATTTGTTAGTACCCCCTTCAATATCTTCGATAATATGTTCTAATGCTGAAAGCTTATAAACTCGATAATTGTTCATAGGGTGCCTTTGAGCAGGGAACTTACCGGATTTATCCCAGTTACGCAAAGTTAGAGTGGATACTCCTAATATATCAGCGGCTTCTTTAATGGAAAAATATAGTTCTTTCATACACTTATCTTATATAAACATTGCTAATCACTTGTAATTATTATTGCATTAATTTGTATAATTTAACAATGTTTATTGGGGATAAGTGACTTATTCGTTAATTTTCAATTTTCAATTTGCAAATTAACTCATAAGATGTCTTTAGGTAGGAAAAGGTAGGAAATTTGCTCGACTAATATATCTACAGCTTCTTTAATAGAAAAACATATCTCTTTCATATACTAAATTTATATAAACCTTACTAATGATTCATAATCAATTTTATGTAAATTTATATGATCTATTAAAGTTTAGATGAGAATGAAAATTTATTGGGTTTTAAGTACTAGGTTCTGGATACTGACTTCTAACTTTGAATTATGAATTCAATTTATTGAAGTTAACAGCTGGTCCATAGTGGCTATAAACTAACTTTAGTTGTCCCCAGTTCTTCACAGTTTATTCATAGGTTTTTCCACAGCCGAGATTTATAATTTATGTTGATGAATAGGCCTATTTTTTCGGACGATAAAGAATATATCTCGGCTATCCGAGCAGCAGAAAAAATTGGTTACGCGAGTGACTACATCGGACAACTTTGTCGTGCAAAAAAAATTTCCGGACGATTAATTGGTAAAACTTGGTACGTTGATTTTGCATCTTTATTGGATTATAAGAAAAATCGACAATTTGGAAAAGTAAAAAAATCTTTAATCTCTGAATCCAAAGATCTCGCGGAAAAAAGTCAGACCCTAAATACTGATTCCCAAGGTCCGACCTTGAGGAGCGAGACCTTGGAGAATTCGAATGACAGACTTCAGCACGACGAAAATTCTCCGGCTTCGCTCCCGATTGCTTTGCCCCAGCCTTCGTCAGAGACTACGGCGGGCGAGGCGAGATCTTTCAATAATCCTGTATTTACTTACGAAAAAGATGATAAACCTCGGCTACCCGAGCTGTCAAAAAAGAGTCGTTACGTAGAACCTATCTGGAATGCGCGCATACTTAAAGAATTCACAGCGCTCTCTCTGGCGCTTTTAGTTTCCATAGGTGCCGGCTTTGCTACCCTTCAGCACACCAACCCTTCGGTTGCAACTGAAGTGCGAGAGAGTTTAGAGAATATCTCAAATGCCGGCAAGAAGTTTCTTACCTCTATCCCCGCTAATCTTGTTCAGGGGGAACAGTTGGTTGCCACTTCTATCTTCAGCAATATTGATAAATTCTTCGACGATGTTGTTATCGGTTTTCGCAATCTCAAGGATATTGCTCTAAAGAAAACATTCTTTGCTTCGGCGCCACTAAAGATGGCGGAGACTTTTACTCCACCTCAAATCACCCAGACGATAGCAGTAACTGAATCGTCAAAATTCTTAAATCTGGAATCTTTGAAAAGTGAACTCAAGACAGAACTGGAGAGCTACGTCCGCGCTCAAATTTATACTGCTTCACCTCGCTTTGGTGGAACAAACTCTCCGGTAGTGGTGTATTCATCCGGTCCGGTTATAAACCAGATGGCCTTGAGAGAAGAAGTTCTTTTGACTGATACTCGCCCAACCGTGACCCGCCAGAGTTCGAGTGATGTAGACAACTATTCCTCCAGACTCGCGAGACTCTCTGACGGTGGCACTTTTACTAACCCCACTCTCACCGGAGCTACTATTTCTGGTCCTACGGGAAGCTTTTCTAACCTTATTTTCGATCTAGCTACCGGCACTTCTGCCACTACCACCAACCTTTTCTCCACCACTGCGACTTTCACCAATCTTTACGGTACTGCCTTAGGATTTACCGATATCATCTTCACCAACGCCACTGGCACTTCCGCCACCACTACCAACTTCTTCTCCACCACCGCAAGTTCAACAAATCTATTCTCTTCGCTTCTCACTGTAGGTGGTAATGCCCTGGTAGTTGATAGTTCAGGCAACGTCGGCATCGGTACCACCACTCCAACTTGGTTATTAAATCCAACCTCTGCCACCGCTTCTCAACTCGCTCTCTCTAGTGGAGCAGGATTTAGTCAATGGGCTTTCAGAAATGCGGGAGGAAACTTGTACTTTGCTACGACCACTGTGGCGGGGACAGCCACTTCATCTCTCTCGGCTCTCACTATTGACCTGAACGGCAACGTGGGAGTAGCCACCACTTCACCTGTGGCTGGTTTTGCCGTAGCGACCCATTGTGTCACTGCTGATACTCGACTGCGACGAAGAACCCGCCGTCGCCAAGGCTATGGCGGGCGAGGAAAGAAAAAAGGTAGAAAAGGAGAAAAAGAGGAAGATTACAACTACGACGAAGTGATGATTAAGGATGTCACAGCAGGGGATGAGATCGCTTCCATGGACCCGATTAGTGGCCAGTTCGTCTGGAGTCGAGTCAAAGCTCTGATGAACATGGGCATCAAACCACTCTATCGCTTGACCACACTCTCCGGTAGAGTCATCCGTACGACGGAGAATCATCCATATTTTGTCCGCACCAAATATCCTGAACCGATTAAAACCAAAAACCAAAAGTTATATCGCTTTGAGGTTGACCAGTCGATCAAAATAGAAGAATTTGGCAAAGATTCCGTGATTGCCATTGCCAATACTGAAAATGCTTATTCCATTACCATAGACAAAAAACTCAAGCATATATTACGCAACACCCTTCCTTGCAATGATAGAAAGCGATTCATTGTGGCACTCTTTAGCGCGGGCATTGAGACGCTTGTACGACACATGGTGGAACATGGCGTGCGTATACACGAATTAGTGATAGATGAAGAATACACTGGTTATAATAAGCACATTGCATCCGTCATCAAACACGAGTTTGAAAATATAGAGATTCATTTCGGTCGTGTTGGGAAACTTTCATTGGCGCATCAAGAGGCATATGGAGTGCACAAAAATTTCCGTGAAAGTACTCTCTCGGCGAAGGCCTATACATTTACCAAGAAAGCAAAAAGTGCCCTTAGAGCTACTTCCCTCACCAGTCCTCTTGCGAGCGGTCGGAGTTCGGTTGGCCCACGGACACTTCTTGATACCCGCATGTTATATGATGGTCAAAATTTTGTCAAGAGCGGGGAGTGGATAGTGGCAAGTGAGATTAAAGCCGGAGCAATGATTGCCGTGGCTCATGGTAAACATCCGGCCTGGGAGCGAGTGGTAGCAGTTGAACTACAACCTGCTGAACGTGTTTACGACATCGAAGTCGAAGGCACGCACAACTTCATCGGCAATGATATCATCGCTCACAACACTTATCTCGGTGGTAATCTGACTGTCCAAGGCAATACAAATTTGCTTGGCAACTCCACTACCAC
>MHVR01000008.1 GCA_001825315.1 Candidatus Zambryskibacteria bacterium RIFCSPHIGHO2_02_FULL_43_14 | reverse complement strand
TGGTAGAAAGTGGTAATAAAAATTTAGTTAATTTTACTGAATTCGGACGTGATATTTCATCAGAAGGAGAAATAAAGTTAGCCGAACTTTTTAATTTCGATACTCCTTTCTGGATTAAAAATTATGATCGCGACAGAGTGGCTTTTTACCAAAAACCAGATCCAAGAAACTCAAACAAAGTGATTAATGCCGATCTCATTTTCCCACCAATAATTAAAGATGCTTTTGGCGGGGAAATTGTCGGGAGTGGTCAAAGACAAGATGACTATCAAGAAATAATGGATTCAATGTTTAGACAAAATATAAATCGCGAGCCATACGAATGGTATGTAAATCTTCGGAGACTCCCAAATTACAGAACAACATCTGGTTTTGGTTTGGGTATAGAAAGGTTTATTGCTTGGAGTCTGTGCCGTGATGATATTAAAGATGTGATTTTGTATCCTAGACTAAAAGATATAAAGACATACCCGTAATTTATTGGAGAAGTTCTCCATGAATTCTGATCGAACCAACTACACCCTGTACTCATCTGTCGAAAAAATTGGTCAAAATATCAAAAGTCAAAAATAATGTATTACTTAAAGTACAAGATACCGGCTTCGGTCTCTCGTTCGTGAAGGGTGTCGTGGAAGCCCACAAAGGCCGTGTTTGGGCCGAATCCGCCGGCCCTAATAAGGGTTCGACTTTCTATCTCGAGTTGCCGGTGGTAGAGTAGCTTCATGAAGAAGTCATCTCTGTTAATCCTACTCCTATCCTCTTTACTCCTGCCAATCTTGACTTTTGCCGACACTACCATCTCCGGTGCCATATCTACGAATACTACCTGGTCTCCTCTTCTCGGCGGAGTCTATATTATTGATAGCAGTTTCTCTGTATCCTCTGGAGTCACTTTGACCATAGAACCGGGCACTATTATTAAAGCAAGAACTACCGGCATGGACGGTCCGAGCATATACGGCACTCTGCGGGCTCAAGGCACTAGTGAATTGCCAATTTATTTCACCTCGATTTGGGATGACAGTATTGGTGGCGACACTGACGGCAACGGGCCAAGTGTCTCTACACCCGGAGAATGGCAAGGCCTGTATTTCAAGGGAGGATCGGTGGGTGATTTAGACCATGTTGTGGTCCAGTACTCGGGTTACGGTGGCTACGGTTACGGTAATTTCGTGGGAATAGAAAATGATGGTGGTACTCTTGATATAAAAAACTCAAATATCCATGATAATTATCGGATTGTTTCTAACGGCGCCGGAGGGACTATGTCAGCAGGCTCAGGAATTTATAACAAAAGCGGCACCTTCTCTTTAAGTGACTCTATCATTGAACATCAAGCTACTGGTGTATACATAATATCGGGCACTTCTACTATTACCCGCAATATTATTCGCAATCATTTCGGTACAGGTTTCGGGGCTAACGGAGAAGGACCTCTTATTCTTGTGGATAATATTTTTTCTGGCAACTCTGGTGTTGGTTCTATGGACATTGCCAAACCGTTCATTCACTCGGGTAATACAAGTTCAGATCTTGCTGATAGGGGATTTGTAATAACTGGAATTGCGAGAGACGGTATGGTTTTGGAAAGTACGGATCTCCCTATACTGGTCTTCGGTCGCATTATGGTGGAGGTAGGTAAGACTATGACTATAGCTCCAGGGACAGTATTAAAATTTGGTGGCTGGCCGTGGTTTGGTGCTATGGAAGTCTATGGCACCTTAATTGCTCATGGTACTGCGACGGATAAAATTTATTTTACTTCTATACATGATGATTCTATTGGTGGAGATACTAATGGAAATGGAGATACTACTACGCCAGCGCCTAGAAATTGGAATGCTGTTTTCTTGGAGAACGGGTCAGAAGCTAGTTTTGATAATGTTGTTCTTCGTTACTCGGGCTATAACTTTAACGGCGAATATTTGCCTGGCGTGGCGGCGGCGATTTACAATCGTGGGGCGAATCTCTCGATCAGCAATTCATATATTGGAGATAATTTTGGCACCAGTATTTTCCAGGATGGCGGCACGACTCTTATATCTCAAAGCGAATTGACCAATAGCCATAGCGCGCTAATGTTGAGATCGGGGGATGCTGTGATAAATCGAACCAGTATTCATGATCATATCGGTTGGGCGATAGATAATCAGAGCGGCATTCTTTTTCAATTTCCAGAAATTAAAATAATAGACGCCCGCAATAATTGGTGGGGGAGTGTTGATGGTCCGCAAGACACTTCCATTCCTACTCCGACCGGTTCTGGTGATAAAGTAAGCGCGAATGTATTATACGAGCCGTGGCTCTCTGCTGATCCGACTGCTCAAAAAGAATGCTGTTCCAGTGTACTCTTCTTGCCGGGGATTATGGGGTCGAGGTTGTTTGAAGGTGGCGCAAAGCGTTGGGAACCGTCCGGAGATAGTGATATAGAGAGGTTGTATCTTAATTCGCAAGGGGAGAGTTTGTACAGTGTTGCGACAGGCAGTGTTATAGAAACTTTCGACGCACCGGGGCCGATAAATCCGGATATCTACAAATCTTTTCTCAACGACCTCGCGCAAAAGAAATTAGACGGTACCATAACAGACTACGCCGCCTATTCATATGACTGGCGTCTCTCCCTTCCAAACATTCTTGCGGACGGCGTACTTGAGCAGGTACTTCGAGATCTTGCTTCATCTTCGCAAACTGGAAAAGTTGTTATTGTCGCTCATAGTAACGGCGGCCTTGTTGCCAAAGCACTCATCAATGCTCTTGCCGAAGGTGCTCCCGGTCTTGTGGACCAACTCATTCTCGTCGGTGTGCCACAGCTCGGGACACCGAAAGCAATAGGTGCTTTGTTGCACGGTTTAGACAACGGTATTCCTCTCGATGGACTTCCACTCGTCCTTTCGCCTTTTAGAGCCCGTGATTTCGCGCAAAATGCGCCTTTTGCTTACAACCTTCTTCCGCACGATAACTATTCAAACAACCCCGGGTTTTCAATTAGCACACCCATCATTACATTCGGTGGCGGTGAAGCAACTCAAATCTTCAGAGAAACATACGGAAATGAAATATATAGCGGTACCACGCTAAGAAACTTCATACTCGGTACTGATGGTCGCGCGATTCCCGTCTACAGAGACTTGGTAAATCCTGCCAAAGGCAATAGCGAATTGTTGCAAGATGCTGTCAATCAGCAGTCATTAATCGGATCCCTCTGGCAGATTCCGAATGGAATCAAAGTTCATCAGATAGGTGGCGTGGGAATACTCACCGTAGCCGGACTTGAGTATCGGACATTCAACTTCTGTCTCGGCGTGATCAAGACCACAGAGGGTTGGTATTGTAATTCTGGTATAAAGACGCTGGGTTATAGAGTGAATCGGGTAATTGATGGAGATAAAACTGTCATTGAACCGAGTACTTTGGCAATGCCAATCAGCAACAATGTGACGAGGTGGTGGGTGGATTTGGCGAAGTACAATGCTCCCATAATAGGAATCAATCGCGACCACAAAAACCTCCTCGAAATCCCAGACTTGCGCTCCCTCATCCTCAATAACCTTATGGGCACTTCCACTACCAGCTACACTTATGTTTCCGATACTAAACCCGATCTCGGCACCTCTGACCGCCTCTCCTTCACGCTTAATTCTCCACTCTCCCTCTCGTACACAGAAAGTGATGGCACAGTAGTCAACGAAACCAATCCCTACGGCCAATACTCCGAATACGCCCGTTATGGCGAAGTTCAAATCATAGACATCTTCGCTGGAGAAACTGGTACCATAACCATGAATGGCGAAGACACGGGCTCCTTCACCTTGGAGATAGAGCAGATACAAGGCAATCAAGTAGTCGGTACGACAACTTATTCAGCCATCCCGTCATCCACTACCACAATAGCCACCGTAGAAGTATCAGGTGATACAATATTAGAGACCGGTGATTTGATGGTGAACTATGATGGCGATGATACCATCGACTTCACACTATCACCGGTGGAAGGGGAGGAGGTCTCACTACCCACAGCACCGATAACAGAAGAGACGTTCATCGAACTCATCGATCAGCTTCTTAGCTACATCGATACTAATGTCTCAAACAAACAGACAAAGAAACTTCTCACCCAGCAACTCATAAATCTCAAAAAAATATACGAGAAACAAGAAGAACTAAAAGCCAAATTCCCGCACCGGGCACACCTATTCCACGATAACCACGTTTTGAAATCGCTTGTAAAAGTCTTGAATAAACAAATAGATGTCTATGTAAAAGCCAAAAAGCTTGATCTAGATACAGCGGCAGAGATTAAGAGATTATTGGAATTAATTCAAAATAAATTATGAAATTTTTGAGTAAAACAGTTTTGTCCGTACTATTGTTGCTAGTGTCTGCGAGTTTTGTTTCTTTGGAGGCAATAGGTATATATAATTTGTGTTTGGACATCACAACAGGACTATCGTATTGTTTGGAATATCTAAATTTGATAAGCATATCTCTATTAGCTCTAAGTATATTGTTTCTACCCCTCCTCCTCACCCTCCCACTCAAACCCTCCGTTTTCGAAGCTTGGAAACGCTTCGCCAAGTGGTCTATACCGCTCATACTTGTTTTGGTAGCTTGGATGGAGAGTGGCGAGGGAGGATCAGGTATGCCCGGGGGATACCATCCCGGCTATCTTTTCTATCCAATCTTCGTCATTATTTACTTCACCAAATCCTTCATCATTATCTTCCGCGAGTGGCGGAAGAGTCGTAGCACCTAAAAGCACCCTTGCTTTTCTTTCAATAAGTTCCAAAAATGACCATTTTATGGGATTATTGGGTTATGAAAAAAGCAGTGGAGGAGTTAATGAAAAACTCCGAAATGCCGCAGCCCATTTATGTTAAGGTCAGATACGATAAAGAATTGCAGAAAATTACCAACACAGAAGAAGAGTCCGTCTGTATGAGCCAGGGGTCGACCTTTGTGTATTTACTCCAAAATGTCTTTATAGCGCATTCGGAAATTGAGAAGCGCTATCCCCCGGGTTCTGTGGGCTTTGTCATAAACGGTATTCCTCCCAAAGTCTATACACCGCTTCTAGATGGTGATGTTGTTAGCTTTACCATCTCTAGTTCTCTAAGTCCTTCCTAAAACTTTTATCAGCAGAAGTCAATAAGATATACGTAACTCGATTTAAACAACATCCTTACATACTTGAGAATGTAAGAATGTTATTTATAATGGAACTATAGAAAAACCGGCCGGTTTGTTATAATAAAATTTATGAAAATACTTTTAGTTGTAACAAACACTCGTGGGAAAAATCTTGTATTCGTCCCCGATGCTCTGACAGCAATTTCTCTCGAAAAGGCCATCCAGCTTGCAAGCAAAGGAGAAATCTACAATCCTAATCCAGACGATAAAAAGCTACCATTCAAGCGGATGAATTTGGTTGCACGCAGGTATCTTTATGCATACCTTGTTCAGTCGAAGCATAGTATTTTCTTCGCGGCTGCATTTGTACGACATGTAATCAATTTCTGGGCGTCCAAAATTGATCTACAGAAGAAATCTGAGATTATAGGAACTCTGTATCATAAGGGATACGGTGAACGGTGAACCAAAAACAAATCCTGTGGCAAATAAACGGGGTCTGCAAATTGCAGAGGAGTTTTATGAATATGCGAAACAATGGCTTAAATAAATCAATAAGTAAGCACGTGAGTAGATTGGTTGTCGTACCACTTTCCATAATCGGAATACTTGCAGCACTGTCTCTTCTGTTTCTATACGGTACGATCCCGATGCACAATCTGAATATACGGCGTATGGAGCGAGCACTTACGGCGTTTGTAGAAGAAAACTCCGATGCGATTGTTTTGGAAAGAATGAAGTTTTTCGGCACAAGATACAGTAGTTCATCGGAGTGCACCTATGCGGTTGGCGCCTTCATGACCACAGACATGTCGCCTAAGGACATCATAATCGCGTATGAAAATCGCTACGCATCTTTTTTTGGATTCGGTACATTGCCAATCGGCATACAGATTGAAGACCACACGGATACACTTCCTCTGGACAACCCTGCTGACGACTGGACAACGGTTATGAGCAATCGTTATGGCAAGAGCACAGCAAACACAACATATTATCTACTCTATCTCTATTCTCCTGGGCACACTTTTTTGGGAGATCATCGATGCTTTGAATGGTATACCGCAGACTATGGAGATAGCTAATATTTTTACATCTTTTTTCTACGGGGTAGATGATTGGTTTTATAGCCTACTGGGGGCTTTGTATGTGCTCCAGGAGAAATCGTTCCAGACAATAATCCAGTCCACGGCTTCATCCCACTCTTGTCGCATAAGTCTCGTGTGTTGAAGTTGTTTACTATCAATAACGCCTATCCTTAACCAATGGGGAGGAATTTTGGAAAAGAAGCGGTCATACCAACCCACCCCCCTTCCGTGGCGAGTCCCGTACCGGTCAAACCGCGTCCCGGGTACAAAGACACACACAGAATCATTCTTGAATTTGTGAATGCACCTGGTAGCCCACTCGAAAGGGTTGCTGTCTTTATCCGTCGGGATGAGAATTCTATCCCGGGGAATTTTAAATGGGAACGAGGGGTCATTATAATCAGTCTCGCTTTTAGCAGGCGTGTACAAAACAGACCCGGCGCATCGCGAGATTTTTCCCTCCAATTCTTCAAAAGATGATTCTTTCCCCACGCATGTAGTATATAAAAAATGCCGGAGTGTCAAAACTCCGGCACGGGTAACCTCCTTTCAGGAGTGCTTATCAGCGCTCCATGTGCTTGATGACTTCAAGGTACAGATTCTCGACGATCTTCTTCTGCGTCTTGCCGATCTTGGTGTAGTGGTCTAAACCAGGCGCCGCATTGATCTCAAGGACCCAGAAAACGCCCGGCTTCTCTCCGATGTCGCCCTCGATCATGAGATCGACACCAGAGAGGCGCAATCCCATGTCGCGAGTCAGTCTCACGGCCAGCCTCTTGAACTGGAGGTGGACTCTCTCCGTCACATCCATAGAGTCGCCGCCGGTTGAGAGATTGGCGTTGTCCAAGAGATAGACCCTCTGACTCTTGGCGAGCACGGTGCGGAAGCTAAGCCCTTGATGCGAAAGCTTGGCCGCAATCCGCGGGTCGTCCACTTTGATCCGCGTATCACGGCTTGCGGCGACAAACCTCTTCTGCTTGATCTTCAAGAGTTCTCTGATGTTTGAGACTCCGTCGCCGACCACATTGAGCGGGATCCGTTCGTAAGCCGAGATCACCTTCTTGTCGAGAACCACGAGGCGATAGTCCCTGCCGCGGACCGGCTTTTGGACAAGCGTGACCCGGTCCTTTTTGAAGATGGACCGCATGGTCTTGTAGAACTCCCGCTTGTTGTAGACGAGTGAGACCCCGACGCCCTGACTGCCGCTATTGGGCTTCACAAAAACCGGAAAACCGATTTTTCTCGCGTGCCGATACGCGGCGTCGATGTTCCTCCTCGGTGTGCCGACTGCTCGCGCCCATTCGTTAGAATAGAACGCCTTACTACCCGGCACGACCGGGTAGCCCATCTCCTTCATGAAGAAGCTGGCGTAGTCTTTGTCTTTGGCTACATCCGAACTCCCCACGGGGTTGAGGTCCAGCGTGTTGTAACGGAAGTAGGAACGACAGCCACTCTTGAAAGTGATCTGACCGACGATACCCCATTCCGGTTCCATAAGAACAGTCGCGCCGATGCGAGGGGCGATTTTTCTGAACATCTGCCCCAGCACCAATGACTCTCCCTTTGATTGCCTCTTTTCTTTCATGATCTCACCTTATTGAGTCGTTAAAGAACTCATCTCGAAATCCTCTCGAGATTGTGGTATTGTGTAATATAATATCTTGTTTGTCCAGTACGGCGATACGGGCAAAAACTCATATTGAGCGTTTCGACAATTTAGAAAAAATCGGAAGGTACACATCTTCTCGAATATCAATATGCAGTTCTTTGCGATCCACTCTATCACGGAATTCTATCGGCGCGCGCTTTACAATCGCCAGCGGTTGACGCTCATTTCCTTCACCCATGACAAGTACCGCGGCGGCGGCGAGACTGTCAGCCGCATCGGTTTTGGAAAGTTTTAATTTCTTGCCGAAGATATCGGGCTTGCCGCGATAATCCTTCACTCCGCGGAAACCGGCATACCCGAGCGCGATACCAGCGGATCCTCCGCGGAAGGGTATGGTGCGGCTGTCGGTAATCAAAACACCGAGATCTTTTACATGGTATTTGCGCTTCAGCGCATTTCGCAAAGAGTGGGCGGTTTTAAAACCGTTTTTCGGTAAAAGGATGAATTTGCCGTTCGCATTTGACTCATCAATTCCTGCGGAAGTCATTACCGCACCGTCCTTAACGGTAAGCCAAACATACTTGGTCGGAAGGGCGAAGTCGCTTTCAGCACGGATCAACTTTTCTTTATCCGCCAGACTTGAGAGGATAGCGGTCCGGCCTTCCGCGAGAGCAACAATCTTAGAGGTGATGACAATTATGGACTTTTCAGGAATCTTCTTGCAGTGATCGGTAATAAAGGTGAGTAAGTTGTCACCCTCCTTGAAGACGCGGGTTTTAATTGATTGGATAATCACAATGTTGTGACTATTATTAACATCTTTTTTCTTTTGATACAATAAACCGGCTATGACTCAAGAACAGGCTCTCTCGATACTTAAAACCGGCGCCAATGTTTTCCTGACAGGCGAGCCGGGTTCAGGGAAGACGCATACGATTAATCGTTACGTCTCACATCTCCGTGCTCATAAGATAGAGCCGGCTATTACTGCTTCCACTGGTATCGCCGCGACACACATCGGCGGCCTGACCATCCATTCCTGGAGCGGTATCGGCATCAAGAAGAATCTCGACAAGTACGACTTGGACAGGATCGCTTCAAACGAGCGACTTGCCAAACGCATCAGGAACGCGAAAGTTCTCATTATTGACGAAATTTCCATGCTCGCCGCCGAGACTCTGCGCTCGGTGGATCTTGTCTGCAGGGAAGTCAGGCAGAACGAGTCGGAACCCTTTGGCGGCTTGCAAGTGCTTCTGGTTGGAGATTTCTTCCAACTTCCGCCGGTGGTCAAAAGGGAATTGGAATCAGAGATCGGGCAAGAAACTCTGCTTGGCGATGATGATAACTTGAACAAACGCTTCGCCTATCATTCTCCCGTTTGGCAGGAAGCGCGCTTTATCACCTGCTATCTCTCTGAACAGTATCGTCAGGACGACAAAGATTTTCTTTCAATTCTCTCGGCCATCCGCCGGAGAACTTACGACAGCACGCATCACGCTCACATAGAAAAGCGGCGGGTGAAAGAGAATAATCTCCGTCGCGATATCACGCGTCTTTTCTCGCACAATGAAGACGTTGACCGCATCAATACCGAAGAGCTCGGCAAGCTCTCCGGTCACGGACAAGTTTTTGAAATGAAAGAAATCGGCCCGGCACTGATGGTCGCCACTCTCAAGAAGGGTTGTCTCGCACCGGAAAAGCTCGTTCTCAAGAAAGGCGCGAAGGTCATGTTTATCAAAAACAATCCGGCAGTTGGCTTCGTCAATGGTACTTTGGGTACTGTCTCCGAGCTTGATCTGGATGGTTATCCTATCATCCGCACGAGAGACGGCAGAGAAATTGTCGCCGAGCCGATGGATTGGACGATAGAAGAGAACAGAAGCGTTAAGGCGAGGGTGAGCCAAGTACCGCTTCGTCTTGCGTGGGCCATCACGGTGCACAAGAGTCAAGGTATGAGTCTGGACGAGGCGGTCATGGATCTCTCGGACGTGTTTGAATTTGGTCAAGGGTATGTAGCG
>MHVR01000007.1:5372-6249 GCA_001825315.1 Candidatus Zambryskibacteria bacterium RIFCSPHIGHO2_02_FULL_43_14 | reverse complement strand
CATTTATTTTGAAGTACAAAACTGTTGAGACAAATATTGTACCACTTGCTTCCATTGCGGATATTGCTTCCATGAAAGCTTATACCATCGGTCGTCGCCGGTCTTTTAAGGATTATGTTGATATGTATTTTATTCTGTCTATGGGATATAGCACTTTAGATGTATTGATTTCAGATTCAAAAGAAAAATATGGCCACGCTTTTAACGACCGCTTGTTTTGCGAGCAACTAACATCGCCCGAAGATATAGATGACGAAAATATTATATGGTTAGAAAAGGAACAGTCAAAAGCAGATATGCAGATTTTTTCTCAAAAAAAAGTTAAAGAATTTTTAGAAAAAACTTAGCTTATTGACGTTCCAAGAGATGATGTTTCGCATACCTTATCATTTAACCTGCAAGACATTCAACCTGCAAGGTCTTGCCTTGTAGGTGGGTGCCTTGCAGGTGGTAGTCCTCTTATATTTTGTGGTAATATGGGTAGTATGAGAAAATTACGCTTCAACATTATCCTGCACGCTGAACTGGAAGGTGGTTTTACGGTATCGGTGCCGGCTCTGCCCGGCTGCATCACTTATGGTAAGACTCTGGCAGAAGCGCAACTAATGGCTACGGATGCTATCGGCGCGTATGTGGCCAGTCTCCGCAAGCATCGGGAACTTGTTCCGTCTGACGAAAAGAGCTTTATCGGTAGCGTAGAACTCGGCGAGTTGAAGGGAAGACGTGTCGTTGCTTATGCCTAAGCTTCCACGCCTTACTCCGCGGAAAGTTATCAAGATTCTCAAACAGCACGGGTTTCAACTAGACCACACAACCGGAAGTCATTATGTTTTCTTTCATCCCATGACGAAAAAGCGTGTAATCGTGGCCTACCATT
>MHVR01000007.1:3807-5338 GCA_001825315.1 Candidatus Zambryskibacteria bacterium RIFCSPHIGHO2_02_FULL_43_14 | reverse complement strand
GCACTCATTAACCCAATGGGCGCAGGATGAGAATCACCAACAAATTCAAAGGAACTAAGGGATTTATATCAACATGGGAGAGAGTAATACGCTTTCGGTATATGATTACCGAACAAGCAAAAGAAAGGACGAGAATACTAGCCTTTTGGAAGAAACACGGTACTGAAGCTACGGGAGAAGCTTTCAGGGTCAAGAGAAGAACCTTGTTTCTATGGCAGAGGCATTTAAAGGAAGGTCAAGGAAAACTAGAAGTCCTGAATCCAAAGAGAAAGACTCCTAAAAATAAAAGGAGGAGAATCTGGGACACAAGATTGCTCGAAGAAATAAGAAGACTTCGTCTTGAGCACCCTAACCTTGGAGCAGACAAAATCCATCCTCTACTCCTTGACTTTGCAGACACGGAGGGTATTACTAGAATCCCCGGATCTTCCACCATTGAGAGATTAATAGTTGACCTGGGAGGACTGTGCACCTCACCTCAGAAGCTCTCTCACTTTGGCAAAGTTAAAAAGACCAATCGCCAGAAAGTCTTGAAGAAACCGAAGGATCTTGTACCTAAATATCCAGGCCACGTCATAGCCTTAGATACCATCGAGAAACAGAAGGATGGCAGGAGAATCTACATTCTCACTGCCATTGATATCTTTACCAGGACTATCTTTGCTATTGCCACCAGATCACATTCATCAAAGACCTTTGCTCATTTCTTCTTTCTTATCATGGGGCTCTTCCCATATGAGATTAAAAACGTGCTCACGGACAATGGCTCTGAGTTCAAGAAATATCTCAATGAATTACTAAAGCAGAATGGCATCACTCACTACCACACCTATCCCAAGACTCCCAAGATGAATGCTCACGTGGAGAGATTCAACCGCACCCTGCAGGAAGAGTTCCTGAACTATCACAAGGGACTCTTACTTGATTGCGAGGCTTTTAACTCTAAGCTCATGGGACTACCTGGTCTGGTACAACACCAAGCGAGTTCACTATGCTTTCGACAACAAGATGACACCGGTACAGTTTCTGTTATCATGGAAACCACAAGAGAAGTTGGTATTACCAGTGAAGTGCAAAAATGGGTGGCCTCATACATGAGGTTGACTTTAATACATGCATTTGCTAACTTTGTTTGGGGTTAGTTCTTTGATTATTGTGATTTGGCGCTTCTAAACGCTTCTAAACTATGAAAGGGAGAGTTCAGTGATCACAATCGTATTGTCAACATTGACGGTAGTCGGCGCGCTAGTCTGGTTCCTGTCCCGTTCGTATCAGAAACCGACGATCGAGTCGTTTCTTGTATCAAACAGAAACATTCCTTTTCTTTTGGGAACGACAGCTGTGCTTGCAACATGGACACATGTATTTGCGTTGATTGTCGGGGCGACGTTTGCCTATCGAAGCCAGTGGCATCTTTTCTGGTTTCTCGTGCCCAATGTTTCTGCGTTGATAGTTCTTGGAGTCTTTGCTCCGAAGATTCAAGACGCAATACCGAAAGGGTACACGTTGCCGCAGGTCGTGGGAAAAGCAT
>MHVR01000007.1:1386-3784 GCA_001825315.1 Candidatus Zambryskibacteria bacterium RIFCSPHIGHO2_02_FULL_43_14 | reverse complement strand
CCTTCTCATGGGTGATTAGACGAGGGCTTCCTGCCGCAGTTATTGGAGACTCGGTGAAGGTTGCCTTGATTATGGCAGGGATTCTAGGCGTTTTGGCCCTCCATCTTTACCACTCCGATACGACCCCCTTGACAAGGATAAGCCAATCGCCCATCTCATTTGGGGGCACATTCTGGATGCTTGGCATTCCGCTTTTCGTTACGCTTATCGCCGCTGCTTTGTGTAATGCAGATATTGGCGAACGCGTTTACGCGATCAATCGTCGCAAAGTTCGCTACTCGTATCTTTTTGCGGCGGTTCTTTTCGCGGTCATTGTCGGTACATATGGCTCAATTGGCTTTCTCGCAAAGAATCTGGGAATGAGCCTATCTAATACCGAGCCCCCAGCGCTTGCAGTACTTCAAGCGACCATGTCACAGTGGATACTTTTCTTGGTCACTGTTGTATTGATCGTCGTGCTAGTCTCAACACTTGCGTCAATGATTGGAAGTGCGGGAGATTTGACTGTCATTGAAATCTACCAGAGGTTCATAAACAAGAGGGCAAATAATGCAGAGACCGTGCGATGGGGAAGGATCTTTATGACAATGACTGTCGTACTGGGTACCCTCATTGCGACGCTCAACCTTGACCTCTCATTACTAATTCAGAGTATGGCGGTGATACGCGGAGAAGTTATTATTCCGATGCTGCTGGCGCTCTTTTGGCCATTGATCGCACCTGGACGCTATGTTTTCTGGGGGATGATCACTGGTGTTCTGGGCGGGATCACCATTACTTTTGGTGGACCTCTATGGCAGAACGTTTTCAGCCAGTCAACCGCACAATTCATTATCGCCAACAGTAGACCGTTCGGAGCCCTCTTCACATTATTTGCCCCACTCGGTTTCTGTCTCTTGGCAGTGACACTACGACGGGTGGGCGCACTAACACTGGTTACCCACAGAGACGTGTAAGGATGAAGCAACACGTTTCAAGAAGCACACTCACGTGTGCTTCTTTTCATTCTTTACAATACCCCGGTTTGCCACAGGGATCTTTACCAGAAACTGTTGTTTGGATTGTAGTATTCGATAGGATCCATTTCACGAAAAAGTCGCATGGACTCATCTATAAATTTATACGACTCATTTCTATATTGCCAGATGTGAATCGAAGCCATCTTGAGTTTGGTATCACGGTAATCAGCATCTTTCGTGAAATCGTAAATGATATCCTTGCATGGCCATTTAAATGAACTCCAAGTATTTTTTATTCGTTTATCAGGGTTATTCATGCTCCAAAGTTGGAATTCTTCGGTGCCAAAGAAAGGGTTTAAGTTGGTGCGGACATATTCCATCGTGATGTTCCTCGCATTCTTTTCGGGAGTGAATTGGAGAACGCGTAAAAAAACCGATTGCCAATCCAGCGCAAAAAGGAGCCACCAGGCATAGTCAGAATATGTGATTATAGGTATCGGCGCGGCACGTATTAATCGATCGATAAGATCCAAGTAGAAATTCGTCATCTCCGCATTTTCAAACTTTAAATTATAAAACTGAAAAAGAATATCTCTACGATAGGGCTGATAAATAATCTGATCGCCAAATATTTTCATCAACGGTTGTAGCAACGAAATACTTGCCCCAAACAGTTGGTCATTCAGTTCACCGCTCGTGATCAAGTGTTCAGTGCCCACGATCGAATGAAATGTTGTCGAGGGCTTCGTCCGAAGTTTCCCGCGGATGTGTTCCTGATAGAAACGTGGATTCTCCGTAATCGACTCCCCAGAGAGAAGTACGACAATATTCGCTTTTTGTGTATCGGTTGCATTTTTAAGCAATGATACGATCACAAGCGTGCTGTCAATGCCTCCGGACCAAAATACGTAAACTAAGACACCGAGCATCTCGGCCCGTTGAAGGATTTCTGCGGCGCGTTCGTTGCAGATCTCCTCGTACGTCTTTTCGATTTTTCTAAAGGCAGGAATGGGAAATAGCGATTTTATGTGAACGGGCATCGTAAGAGTACCCGTACGATCATGAAGCATCATCCGCGGGTTGAATACTTTGAAGAGGTAGGAAAATTTCGCGATGCCAAGAAGATTCCAATTCATTTCGTTCACCACGGCGCGCGGGTTGTAATAAATGAGTTCCGTCATACTGCTCTTCTCGCGCTATACATGATAACAGTCCGATATAAATCTATCCAATATCATATTTAACTCCTCTGGAGAGACAGCATTTTTCACCAAGTTGAAATATCGCAGTCGAAGGAGCTCGGTGTTGGCGATATCGTGATCGTCCAGCTTGGCCTTGAAGAGGATGTCATCAGCGGCCTGCCGGGGTGACGTCTTCGCATAGTCCGCATACTGTGCCACATACAGATATTCCACGAGAGTGTTTTCGTCGTAGCCGGA
>MHVR01000007.1:0-1361 GCA_001825315.1 Candidatus Zambryskibacteria bacterium RIFCSPHIGHO2_02_FULL_43_14 | reverse complement strand
CGTAGCTCGTCGTTGAGCACTCCCGTTTCCGTTTTCACAAATTTCCGTGTCAAATTATCCCATGTCCATTTGGGATAGTCCTCGGATTTGACAGACTCGAAGAAAAACAATCCCAGAAACGAGTCCATATAGTTCGGTTTATTGACCGAAGAAACATAGCGCATATCGGGTGTACATTCGGCTAGAAAGACCATAGCCGACAGATTCGTTCCTACAGTAAGAACAACCTTAGTCACGGAGTCTAGGAGCACGCTATAGTCTTGTATAACGTATGAAGTTTTCATGGCGGATACTTGTAGCACCTACGCGGTAATATCATGATAGCATGTAGAACTCTTTTTAGGCAATCGTTGGCCGAATACTGGCCGGGCGTCTGTGGATAAGTAATCTGTCTAGTTTGTCTTACCTAGTTTATACTGTATGGTGTGGTGCGGGTGAAACAATATCTAAAATATGGTAAGTAGTTCTTGTTCTAATAATGTAAGATAAAGTGGTGGAAATTTTATTAAAAAAACCGTTTTAAGTGTAGTATCTGTGCTTGCGATGATATTATTGCTTGCATTTTTTGCATCGAGTTTAATCGCTTCTTTTTATTTTGATCGCGGTTTTTTGGAGTTTAGCAAGAGTAATCTGAAAAAAGCAAAGCCATTACAGCTCTTTTTATTGCTTTCTATAACAGATTTAATCCATTCCTGCGCCAGAATAACGAAGCTTAGTCCAGTAGCATCTTGCAAAATCGCAACTAAAAAATAAAAAATAGCGGCCTCTCTGGTGAGAGACCGCCATGGGTCTATGTTCTACTTCTTTCTCAACGTTATGGTCGTTGGGAACTTCTCCTCCTTCCACGGAGGGGCTGACATGAACACGAGCGAGGTCAGGGTCTTCCCATCGGCGGAAAGGGTGTACGTTAATTCCGTTTTGTTGATGTATTTGACCGTAATCTTATCACCCTCGATCACTACTGGTGTTTTCCATTTAGCAAACCCGACGAACTCAAAATCCGCTTCGAGTCCGCCATCTGCTGAGGGTCGAATTACGGCCTTCGCTACAATGCTGGGACCCGGTCCGTATACCGACCGCACCTGGAAACCCTCCCAGACTCCAACCAATATACTTTTCGGGTCGGGGAGAGATGTCGGAGAGGCGTCGACGGCAGGTTTGTCTTGGGCCATTGACACCACGACGGGGATGACGACGGTCATCAACAGAACAAGGATTGTACAAAGAACTAGCCACAGTTTCATAGAAGTTCCCCTTCCTGTGTTATTGTTTTCTAACTTACTAAGTCTATTCACAGTATAAGGCCATGTTCTGCATTTGTCAACCTCATGCATAACCCCACCCATTTTTGCACTTCACTG
>MHVR01000006.1 GCA_001825315.1 Candidatus Zambryskibacteria bacterium RIFCSPHIGHO2_02_FULL_43_14 | reverse complement strand
TCTAGTAAATTTTGCTACTTCACGGAGTAATCTGTGATGACAAAGTGGCTATAACGGTGAAATCTTGTGGAGTTTTGGTCTGTTGATAACCACTACCAGCCTAGTCCGTAGGTAGTGGTACAATGGTAAGTGTAAACTTACTTGAGGACCAGAAAAACACAAGACAATACCGTGGGAAGTCGATCCAAACATCTTGCTTATATTGCTGGATTTCTTGATGGAGACGGGAGCTTAATGCTCCAGATCAAGAAGCGTAATGATGGCGCGCTCAAAAGGCGTTTTATGCCGACCATATGCTTCTATCAAGACACTCGGCATGAAAAGCCGTTAAGTTGGGTAAGAGAAGTTCTTGGTATAGGTTATCTTTCCAGAAGAAATGACGGAATGACCGAACTAAGAATAAACGGATATGCACAAGTGCGAGACATACTCAAAGCACTTCTGCCCTATATCCGCTTTAAGAAACTTCAAGCTATCGTACTCTGCGATGCTTGTGAGATTCTCTCAAATGCTAAACGAAGACGACTTACAGATAAGCAATTAATTACTTTAGCCAATCTTATTCTAGTGATTCAGGAAGAAAATTATGTCACTAAGAAGAAAAGGTCGAAGAGTGAATTATTGGAGATGTTAGGATTGACCCCGTAACGACTTGATCTGACGTATCGTCGGATCAGACTTGCATGTTTGAGGAATCGTCCCGCCATTGGCGAGGACGACAGCTCATGCAGGTAATACGCCAACATCCTAGTCTGTTTAATGCAGAAAGGATGAAGATATAGTCTGCGCTCCTAGTGATAGGGGAATTACGCGACGAGAGGACCGAGTTGAACCGACCACTGGTGTGTCTGCTGTCCTGCCAAGGGCATTGTAGAGTAGCTAAGTCGGGAACGGATAAATTCTGAAAGCATCTAAGAATGAAGCCAACCCCAAGATTAGGAATCGTTATTAGAGCCCTAGGAGATGACTAGGTTGATAGGCGCTAGGTGTAAGCACTGCAAGGTGTTGAGCCGAGGCGTACTAATTGCTCGAATTCTATTAGGAAACATAGAAATCACTTACTAACTCTGCCGCGTAAAGCACGCTTTGCGTGCCACGCGGCTACCACGTGGGACGTAGTTGCGTAGCAACTTTATGTCCTTTACGTGGTGTCCTGCTAAATGAAATCAACACCCCACGTCGCTCTTTGAGCTATGCGGGGCAAGCAATAAAAATTGAACTTTTAGTCTTGGTGGCTCGACGCGAGTGATACACCCGTTCTCATTCCGAACACGGAAGTTAAGCCTCGTAGTGCCGATGATACTCCTATGGGGGAAAGTAGGTAGCCGCCAGAACTAAGTGCTCAATTTTTTATTTACATAAACTCTGATAAAATTAAGACATGAACGAATGGTCTAGACGGCGTAAAAGGATTATTCTCTCTCTCATTATCTTTGTACTGGTATTTATTATCGGTATACCACTCTTTTTTTTACTCTATCATGCGCCGACCTGTAGCGATTTGAAGAAAAATGGAAACGAAACCGGAGTAGATTGCGGTGGTTCGTGCCAGCTCCTCTGTACAGCTGAGTCGCTACCACTCATTTCCAAGGGCGACCCGCGAGTGTTTAAAGTGCGAGAAAATACTTTCGAGATAATAGCTTTAGTAGAGAATCCGAATACTAGTGGAGAAATTTATCGGGCAGGATACACTTTCAAGCTTTATGACGCCTTGAGTACTATTCCTTTTGCAATAATAGAAGGAGAGACTTATGTGCCTAAGAGTACCATTTTCGCGATTTTTGAAGGGCCTTTCAAGTTTGAAGGTGGCACTATTCCGACGAGGGTCACCCTTGAATGGAAAACAGAAAGCTTCGTTTGGCAGAAAAATATTTTGCAAGTGCCTGAACTTAAAGTAAAAGAATCGAGATTCTCTCGGGAAGACACTAGACCACGTCTGGATGTCCGTATTGAAAATTTATCTCTAGAGAATGTCTCCAACATCGATCTCGTTGCCGTAATTTCAGACGAAACAGGCAATATTTTCACGGCCTCCAAGACTTTTATAGATACTATATCTGCTGGTAAGAGTATCTCGGCGGTCTTTACTTGGCCCGAGCCCTTTAAGAAGACGGAAAAAGAGGAAACCTGCAACTTTCCGGTGGATGTGGCTCTTGTCATCGATCGTTCTGGTAGCATGGATGATTTGGGGACTACGCCACCCCAACCACTGACTGATGTTAAAAACAATGCACTTTATTTCGTTGGCCAATTAGGTAAGAATGATCGTCATGCTCTGATATCTTTTGCCAATGAGGCTAGTCAACCAGTAGACGCTATGCTCGGAGTTGACCTAGGAACTATAGAGCGGACCATAAATAGTATCTCGATTGCCACAAGTAGTGCACAGAACACAAATATCGGAGCCGGCATTCTTGCTGCTAGGGAAGAATTGAATTCAACTAGACATCGTGAAGGAGCTGATAAGGCTCTAGTGCTTTTGACGGACGGAGTGCCGACCTTACCGGAAAGGATTGGGATTAATGATTATCCTAAAACTTATGCTCTGGAATCTGCCGAGCTTATTCGCAAAGATAATATTAGTATTTATACGATAGGTCTTGGTAAGGATGTAGATATAGATTTTTTGAAAGCGCTTGCGACCACTACAGCTGAAGCCTACTTTGTGCCTTCGACCAAAGAACTTAATAATATTTACAAACAAATCGCAACCAAGATCTGCAAGACAAATTTTGCTGAGGTAGATATTTACATGCGAATTTTTCCTGACAGAAGTTTTCTGCGATGACAGAAACGATAGTTCAGTTTAAAGGTAGAATGTACGTAGATTGGTACTTGTTTATACCGGCGATTTTGGTATCTTTGGCAGGACTTGTGACTATGAACTCATTCTCTGGCGAGAATTATTTTTTTTTCCGTCAGAACATTTGGTTGCTCATTTCGATTATCATATTTTTTGGAGCCACTATGGTTGATTGGCGATTTTTACGCAGAACTAAAGTTTTAGTATCTATTTTTATCGTCACAGTGGTAATACTTATAACTCTTCTTGCTTTGGGACAAGTGATCAAAGGGGCACAGAGTTGGTTCCAGTTTGGGGTCTTTGCTTTTCAACCTTCTGATCCGGCCAAACTGGTGGTCATCTTAATGCTTGCCAAATATTTTTCCCGCAGACATATTGAGATAAAGAATTTGCGACATATTCTAGTCTCGGGTGCTTATGCGTTTTTTATCTTCATCTTGATCTTTTTCCAGCCAGATTTTGGTGGGGCTATGATTATTCTTGGTATCTGGTTAGGTATGGTGCTTGTCTCCGGTATCTCCAAGAAACATCTCGCCTTTGTAGCGATTTTAGGAATAGTTATTTCAGTTATACTGTGGATGTTTGTCTTCGCTCCATATCAGAAGGCTCGTATTATTTCTTTTGCTCATCCGCTCGCTGATATTTGGGGGGCCGGCTACAATGCTTATCAATCGACTGTAGCCGTTGGTTCCGGCGAAATGTTTGGCAAGGGAATTGGCCAAGGTAGCCAGTCGAAATTGCGGTTTCTGCCGGAATATGAGACAGATTTTATTTTTGCTGCTTTTACTGAAGAATGGGGATTTATCGGAGCGACGTTTCTTTTTGTACTTTGTTTTTTCCTGCTTGCAAGGATTGTGGATAATGCTCGACTGGCTGCCACTAACTTTGAAACCTTTTTTGGTCTTGGTGTTACTGTATTGTTCTTTATTCATATTGCTGTCCATGCCGGTATGAATATGGGCGTTCTGCCGATAACAGGTATTACTTTTCCATTCATGAGTTATGGTGGTTCACACTTAGTGACTGAGTGGTTTACTCTCGGAGTGCTTAGTAGCATGAAGCGGCACTCTCAAGGATTGAGATTATAAATAAATATTCAAAGTATTTTCTACCATTTGCTCAAACGAAAAGTTTTTAATAATAGTTTCTTTTAGAGTAGTGCCGAGGCGATCGCGCATTCGGGGATTATCATGGAAGAGCACGAGAGAAGAGAAGAGGACTTCCGCATTTTCAACTGGGATGAGAATGCCGTTTATACCACTTTCGATTATCTCTGGAATGCCACCGACAGGAGTAGCGATGACTGGTAACTTGGCAAATCCCGCTTCAAGTAATGTATAAGGCAGAGCTTCAGAGCGAGAGGGCATACAAAAAATATCAAAATTAGAAAGAAGTGAGCGGGCATTGTCTGCAGCTCCTTTAAACGTGACAGAGTCAGAAATGCCCATATTTTTAGCCATAATTTCCAGATTTTGTCTTTCCTCACCCTCGCCGATTATGACGAGTTTTGCTTGGTGATTTTTTACAAATTTATCCCATGCCGCAAGTAGTATATCCAGACCTTTGATTTTGTGTAGTTCCGCAATCGTCCCGATTGTGAATGTTTTGTCTGTGCGCCCGGCAAGACTAAAGCTTGATATGCCATTATAAATCACAACTAACTTGTTTTTTATGAAAGGCCATCTCTTCACATCTTTTTTCGTCTTCTTTGATACGCAAATTGTTTTGTGAGAAAGAATAATAGTAAGCCAGACGAGAAGTTTTATGATAAGTTTCTGCCACGCCAGTCGTGATTCATTGAAGGCCCAGCCATGGGAAGTGAAGATAATCCTTCTTATTCCAAGTAATCGTCCGCCAAGTCCTCCAAGTCCGCCCATCTTGGAACTATTGATATGAAAGACGTCAGGTCTCTCGCTCCTTAAGATTTTCAGCATCTGAAAGAAAGAAACAATTTCTTTCTCTAGAGAAATATCTCTCTGCATCTTGTCAAGCTTAATGACTCTGATCTTTCCTGCTTCTAATTTCTGAATCAGCGGGCCATCTCCTCCACACATCACTGCTACATCATGTCCTTGTTTTTGCATCGTTGTAGCTAAGTCGAAAACATAGCGCTGGGCGCCTCCGAAGTTAGACTTGGTAATGCCGTAAAGTATTTTCATAGTTGGTATGGTCATTATAATGGTTTTGTTGTATAATGCACGCCCATGGGTTCCCTTCATAGAAAAGAGTTATTTATTCTCCTGTTTGGAGATTTTCTCTTCTTTTTGGTTTCTCTCTGGCTGGCGCTTTTTCTGCGTAATTTGGAGATACCAAGCAGGGAACTTTTCTCCATTCACTTCTTACCATTCAGTCTGCTTTTTGTTGCCTGGATTATTGTTTTCTATATAGCGGGCCTTTATGAAAAACACACTGTCATCCTCAAGTCGAGATTGCCCTCTGTTTTGGCCAATACCCAGCTCGTAAATTCAGCTTTGGCCGTAGTATTCTTCTACTTCATTCCTCTCTTCGGTATTACTCCTAAGACCATTCTATTCATATACCTTTTTGTGTCTTTCGTAATTATCCTTGCTTGGAGAATGTACGGTTATTTCCTTATTGGCCGCGGCCATCTGGACAATGCCATCCTGATTGGCTCTGGGGAAGAAATGAAAGAGCTCCTGGAAGAAGTAAATAATAATCCAATATACAATCTCAAGTTCGTTTCTTCCGTCGACCTTAATCGCGCCGATGAAAAAGGTTTCTGGGACGAGATTGTCTCGCGCATCTATTCTGAGAATGTTTCTATCATTGCCATCGATCTTGCCAACGAAAATGTCGAACCAGTTCTGCCTCATCTCTATAACTTGATCTTCTCTAAGATTAGCTTCATTGATATGCACAAGATCTACGAAGACATATTCGACAGAGTACCTATATCACTTCTCAAATATAATTGGTTTCTTGAAAATATTTCTACCCAACCGCGCGGCGCATACGATACTCTTAAGCGCATCATGGATATTACTATCTCTCTACCCCTTATTCTTGTCTCACTCATCTTTTACCCTATTGTGTGGCTTGCTATTAAGCTTGATGATGGTGGGCCCCTTCTCATCTCTCAAGAACGCGTGGGCAAACGTGGGAGAATAATTCATCTCTCGAAGTTTCGCTCAATGGAGCGTAATAATGTGGATCTTGGTAGTGCTACTCATACTGAGAACAAAGTGACACGTGTTGGTAAAATTCTTCGTGATACTCGTATAGATGAACTGCCGCAACTCTGGAGTGTCCTAAAAGGAGATTTATCGCTCATTGGCCCGCGGCCGGAACTTCCAGCAGGAGTAGCACACTATACCGAAGAGATTCCTTACTACAATGTTCGTCACTTGATTAAGCCGGGACTGTCCGGCTGGGCGCAGATTTATCAGGAAGAGCACCCTCATCATAGTCTTGATTCTCTCGAAACTGCCAATAAACTCTCTTACGACCTTTATTACATCAAGAACCGTTCATTTCTCTTGGATATTAAGATAGCCCTTCGGACTCTCAAAACCCTAGCCTCTATTGCTGGCCGCTAAATTTACCGTATAATTGCGCACTATGAAGAAGTCACGAAAACATATCTATATTTCGGCCGTTCTCTTGCTTGTTTTCGTGTCCTTAGGATACTTCCTAGTGTTGCAAGAAAGGCCGGGGGCTAGATTTCCTTTCAGTTTCGGACTTGACCTAGTGGGCGGCACGGAGCTGGTTTATCGAGCCGATACCTCGAATGTGGAAGATATTGGTGGTGCTATGGATACTCTTAAAGAGGTGATTGAACGCAGGGTTAATATTTTCGGTGTCTCTGAACCTCTGGTGCAGACTGAAAGTGCCGGGCTGGTGTCAGGCAATAAAGATGAACGTCTGATAGTTGGTCTGCCGGGCATAACCGACATCGACCAAGCAATTGAACTTATCGGCCAGACACCTGTTCTAGAATTTCGTCTGGCAAGTCCAGATGCGCAAGAAGTTCTCAAGGCTAATCCGGATACTCCTGTCGATAGTTTGTTTATCGCTACCGGCCTCTCCGGACGATATCTGTCCAAGGCACGATTGGAATTCGATCCAAATACTGGCGTAGCGCAGGTTGGACTTGAGTTTAATAAGGAAGGTGGAGAACTTTTTGCCAAAATTACCCGCGAACATAAGGGAGAAGTTCTTGCCATCTTGCTTGACGGCGCGCTCATATCGGCCCCCGTGATCCAAGATGAGATCAGAGATAGCCAGGCGCAGATTACCGGTTCCTTTACTCCTGCGGAGGCTAGGGACTTGGTGCGTAATTTAAATTATGGAGCCTTACCTTTGCCTATATCTCTCTCTACCTCGCAGACTGTGGGAGCGACTCTCGGCGAAGCTGCCCTGAACTCTGGAGTAGAAGCCGGTGTTATTGGATTTATCGCGCTCTCTCTTTTCCTCATCTTCTGGTATCGTTTGCCAGGGTTGGTTTCGGTGATAGCTCTAATTTCATACATTATTCTCTCACTTGTCATTTTTAAGCTCATTCCCGTTACTCTAACAGCTGCTGGTCTTGCTGGATTTATTCTCTCTATCGGTATGGCTGTGGATGCTAATGTTCTAATCTTCGAACGTACTAAAGAGGAGTTGAAAAAAGGAAAAAGTATTCACGACGCGCTTCATGAAGGATTCTCTCGCGCATGGCTCTCCATACGCGATTCAAACATCTCTTCCATTATCACTGCAGTTGTGCTCTTCTGGCTCGGCACTTCGGCAGTCAAGGGTTTCGCCCTGACTCTCGGTGTCGGAGTTGTCATCAGTATGTTCACTGCCATCACAGTGAGTCGCACCTTTCTCTTCGCCATAGTGCCTGTCACAGACACGCGGGCCAAAAGATTCTTATTTAGTAATGGTTTCCACAAATAATATGTTCGTCGTACACTACAGGAAAATATTCTTTCTCGTCTCCGGCATTCTGCTTCTGGTATCTATTGCGGCAATGTTTGTTTACGATTTCAGAACCTCAATCGACTTTAAGGGTGGCACGTTGACGGAAGTAAAATTTTCAGAAAGACCTGCACAAACTGAAACCGAATTAAAAATCGAGGCGCTTAACATGGGCGGGTTCTCGGTTCGCCCGTCGGGAGATTTTAATTACACTATCCGCACTAAAGAGTTATCTCTCGACGAAAGACAGGAGCTGATTCAAACTCTCGGGAATCCAGTAGTCGAAAGGCAAAATACTATCGGGCCAATAGCCGGCGCAGAGTTAAAATCAAAAGCCGTTAAGGCGGTGGGGGTGGTGATGCTGATGATTGTGCTTTTTATCACCTTTGCTTTTCGCAAAGTTTCGAGACCCGTGTCTTCTTGGAAATATGGTCTGGCAACAATTATTGCGCTTGCGCACGACGTCGTCATCCCCACCGGAATATTCGTCATACTTGGGCATTATATTGGTATAGAAATTGACTTACTGTTTGTTACGGGACTGCTCGCCATCCTTGGATATTCTGTGCATGACACTATCGTGGTTTTCGACCGCGTACGTGAAAACCTGCATGTTAATGCAGAAGGTAATATGAAAGAAGAGTTCGAGACTACAGTGGGGAAGTCGGTAGCTCAAACCTTTGGTCGGTCTATCAATACTTCTTTGACCATCTTTATTACTTTGCTTGCTCTGTTTCTAGTAGGTTCTCCGGCAACCAAAGATTTCGCCCTCCTCCTTATCATTGGTGTCATCATCGGCACTTATTCTTCTATTTTCGTCGCGTCGCCCTTACTCGTTACTTTCTACAAGTGGCAGAAGAAGTAATTCACCTCACCCGTCGTGTCAACATGCCACGTCGACACACCCTCTCCTAGGCGTAAGGAGAGGGAATATGGTGTATTTTCGTTTTAGTGTGCAAAGTCGAGCTTTGCACAGGAAACTTGTAACTTTTTATTATTGGCAAAAGAAAAAATATTAGAGTAGTATATTTTTAGACTTAGAGAGGGGGTGATACTGGTGGGGTCAAAAAAGTTTGAGAGGTTAATAGCTAATGGTGGGTCTCGGTCGCCATTTTGGCCACGACGACTGGATCACAACGGCCGCCGGCGCATGTATTATGAACTGCGATGGGATGAGTGGGAGCCCTGTGTACTATCCGGTCGATCAGTAACGCAATTACTCGAACGTACTCTGGTCGAGTGGCGGAACGTTGAACAGATCGAAGATCGGATGATTGCGCTTGGAGTAGAACACATCAAGATTGAAGACACTATGCCGGTCGGTAGATACAGAAAGGCTGGAGGATTCGTACGGCGAATTTCGAATAGCCCAATGGTTTTCGAAATCATCCTCGACTCCACAGACTCAATCCTGACCAAGATTTTTACTTTAGGTCATGAACTTGGACACCTGGAAGCACGTCAATTGGGTAGCAGAAGGCTCGATCCTGATGTGCTAAGAGGGAGGTCACTAGGGGATCCGGAATTTTCGGCTTTTCTCCAGCAGTCCTACATCGAAGAGGCTTTTGCCGATAAGTTCGGTGAGGCATGGTTTGCGGTTGAGAGACATCGCAAGCAAGCTCGGCGATTACTCGTCCAACTGCTGAGAACGTCAAGTTAAGCGCGGACCGCACAGCGGTCCGCGCTCTTTCATCTGGCTCAATTTTTCATACCAGATTGAAAGGCTTAAATTAAGACTATTTAAACGGCTCAACCAGTTGAGCCGTTGTAAATCTTTGACAAAATAGTCTTTTGGGTGTATAATTGTGGATAGGAGGGTTAGTTCTATGATAACAACATGGTTTGTGTTCTGCGTCTTCTCGTTTCTTGTCGGTGTGGCGTATCATGGCGTGGAAGCTTTCTTCAAGAAGGCCGTCATCGTCGTGACTGGTCTCATCGCTTTCGTCATGAGTATGTTGGTGGTTGCGTGGTGGTACAGTATGCACTATAACCAATTCGCGAACACCATCATGAAGTTCGATGAGATTATCGAGAGGGATCTGCAATTCACGGTCTTCCGCGCCATCTTCATTTGGTCTCTGCCGTTCATCAGTATTGGGGTTGGGCACTGGATCGGAGATGTGGTCAGACGTTGGGTGGACAAACCCATCATCGCGTGAGGATGTTTAAACTGGAGGAGTGGTGAATACTTTGAATGGTTAATCCCGCTCCTCCTTTTCGTTTGGCTAAACTACTTTGTATAATGAGCAAGGTTAAACCTTGATATTTTTATGAAATTGTGCTTTACACATCATGCACAATCTCAAGTACTCGCACGTCATGTAACGATGTCCTGCGTGGCTGACATCATTCGTCGTCCGGATTTCTATGGGGATATGGCCGGTAGTGCCATGTTCTATCGCAAAAGGTTTGAAAATGGTACATTGGAAGTGGTATGCAAAAAAATAGGAAAAAATCAAAACGAATATCTCGTCCTAACGGTCTACTTTCTGTAGAACATGAAGGCACTCTTATAACCTATGACAAAGAGGCAGATGCGGCATACTTCAAAGTGAAAAAAGGCAGAGTTGCTAGAACCATTAAGCTTGATGATTGGCTACTTGCTGATGTTAATAGAAAAGGTGTTTTGTTGGGAGTAGAGATGCTCTTTGTATCCCCTCGAACTCCTAAACGATCCATTCTTTCTTCCTTAAAAACAGGCCGCGTTCCAGTATTGGCTTAAGAGGTTGCAAAGGAAACAGATATAGGTATACTTATCTCCACGTCTTAACTACACATAAACCTGTCGTTGAGACGGGTTCATTAACAATTGAATGAATTATGAGAACAGCCCCACGTTGCTCTTTGAGTTATGCGGGGCAAGTAAGTCAATGTTTATTCTAACCCCACGTCGCTCTTTCGGAGCTATGTGGGGCACAGTAGGATCTGAGTAACAAAAAGAAAATTTATCGTTTTCTCTTTTGTTCCGTTGATACGAAGTATCAACCCCGCGAAGTTCGCAAGAGCGAAGTGGGGTGGTAGGTATGATCCCACGTCACTCCTTCGGAGTTATGCGGGATAATATTTAACTTCGTTAATATTAGAGTTTGATCCTAGCTCAGGATGAACGCTGGCGGCGTGGATGAGGCATGCAAGTCAAACGGGTTTATTTTGTGTAGCAATACACATTATGAATCAGTGGCAGACGAGGTAGTAACACGTAGGAACCTACTCCTAAGTCAGGAATAATTCGTCGAAAGACAAACTAATACCTGATAATATTTTTGAATTAAAGAAGTAATTCGCTTAGGAAAGGGCCTGCGGAGTATCAGCTAGTTGGTAGGGTAATGGCCTACCAAGGCAGTGACGCTTAGGGGACCTGAGAGGGTGACCCCCACCGATGGAACTGAGACACGGTCCA
>MHVR01000005.1:5760-46179 GCA_001825315.1 Candidatus Zambryskibacteria bacterium RIFCSPHIGHO2_02_FULL_43_14 | reverse complement strand
ATAAGTCGCTCCTGCAAGTTTTGAATCAGGGCGGGGGAGGGCTTAACGCGCTTGGCAGACAAACTGTAGCCGCGCTTCTTAACGCAGCCAATCCTGACATAGACTTCGCCTATACAGTTGCGGAAGTGATAAACATGTTCAACGCCGTTTATCCCGGAGGAGATTATGAGACTTTAAAAGATTTGTTCGAAGAACAGAATACCATTTTCTGCCCGCTCTCGATGAGTGGCGGATATGACGATGAAGATGATGACGATGATCACTCCAACAATGACTATGATGGCCACGATGATAAAAAAGACAAGAGGAATATTAATCATGGTATTACGGGCTGGTTTAATCGATTTAGGTGGAACAGATGGAATTAATTAAATAAATGAAAAGATTCATAGCCAAAGCTACATACGGAATATTCATGTTTCTTCTTGTGGGAGTGGCCTCTCTTTTCTTTGCCCCGCTTCTGCCGATAAAAGGCAATATTGAAATTAAGATCGTAAAATCTGGCTCAATGGAGCCATTTATTAAGACCGGTAGTATTGTGGTGATCAAGCCTGCTTCTGTCTACAACGTGGGAGACATTATAACTTTCGGAGAAGATAGTTCCATTTCTTACCCAACGACTCACCGCATAATCTCAATTAGTGAAATACAAGACAAAATCTTATATCAAGCAAAAGGCGATGCTAACGAAGAACCTGATCCGACGTCTGTCAAGAAAAATGATGTCATAGGAAAAGTAATTTTCACCGCGCCGAATGTCGGTTATCTATTAGACTTCGCCAGACAGCCGGTCGGATTTATACTTCTTATTGCATTTCCCGCCGCGCTAGTTATTCTCAACGAAATTATCGATATTGGGAAAGAAATTCGCAAGGTAATCCGACGTAAGAAAGGGGATTCGACCAAAGTTCCCACAAATAAAGTGCTTAAACGTATTCATCAGATGGATGATGTCTTGCGACCGGTTTATTTTGTCTATTCTGATAATACCAAGAGAAAGACAAAAGCGCCTTTTACAATAAGTGTTTTTATTTTCTTTGGCATAGGTTTGATTTTTACAGGATTCAGCGGTACGACTTCGTATTTTTCAGACGCCGAAAGTTCTAGCGGAAGTGTTTTCGATGCAGGCATTCTCGATATCATTCTCTCGAACACTGGGTTTGAAGGGGTTATTAGTAATAGCACTAGTGATGAATCACAGTTCCAGACCAATGTTTCCTTGGTAGTTGGAAGCTTGCCAACGCAATATACTGTAGAGTATGAGAAGACTGGTGGCGATGATAGTTTGTGTGATGCGCTTGCTCTTAGTGCCACAAGCGACGTGCTTTCATATAGCGGCGCCTTATCAGCATTTTCAGTCGGAACGACAGTGGATTTTGGCCTCTGGGATTTTGCCATCTCGGTTCTCTCTGGTCAGTCGATAACTGGGGGCGAAACGTGCGAATTTGATCTTATTTATAAAGCATGGATGGACGGCGTACCGTCATTTGAAACTAGCGGTTTCAGAGATGAAGAGCGATTTCATATATCGATAACAGCAGAAACAATCGCGGCTTCTGTCGTTATCAACGAATTCTTACCACGTCCAGACGGACCACTCTGTAGTGACCAAAATAACGCAAGTTGTGATGCAAGTGATCCAGACTTTATCTTCGATTTTGGGACAGACAGTAGTGACAAACCACAAGGCGAATGGGTCGAACTATATAATCTTACTGGGGCTCCCGTTAACCTTAGTGGCTGGTATACACAAGATGCTTCTGGCGGTATGGGCAATACAGACATAACAAACCTAAATACGTTACCAGCCACGACCACTATTCCTGCCAGTGGTTATCTCGTAGTTTATATGAACAAATCAGTATGGAATAATACTGGTGATACAGTGAAGCTCTTCAACGCCAGTAATATACTTCAAGATTCATACGCATATACTTCAGACTATGATTATTGTGATCTAATTCCTACCTCTGGAGAGATAAATGACGAGATTCCCTCAGATCCTGATGGTGATTGTGTCAATGGTAGCAATATTCCAAGTAACAAATCTTACGCGCGCATCCCTAATGGCACTGGCTCATTTGTAGACCCAATACCGACACCTGGTAAGTCAAATAATGTTTTGGAAAAAAACACAGAAATTATCCCCGTTGAATTGGTAAATATATTTTCTCCCATTTTTGATTTATCTACTCCTACAGCAACAAATGGTCCATCCCCAACTTCTATAGAAGAAATTGAGGTTGTAGAACCAGAAATAAAAATATCCACTTCGACTCAGTCTTTATTGGATATTTCTTCCTCTGTTGAAGTTGTAGAAGATACGTCGGCTGGGCAAGTAGAGATGATTCTTGAAGAGACGATTATTCCGGAGACAGTTGTTCCTGAAGAGAGTACCGAAATTCCGACTGAACCCGTTGCCGTCGAGGTTATTGATATAAAATCTTGTTGAGAAAATCTCCGCATGATAGAATTGAAGGTAATGATTGTTTTTGACCGTGTTTCCAAAGTTTATCCAGATAGTTCTGTAGCTCTCGAGGAAGTAACTTTTTCCATTGAACCAAAGGAATTTATCTCCATCGTCGGACCATCCGGCGCGGGCAAAACCACATTATTGAAACTCTTTCTCGGCGAAGAGAAGCCGACTCGTGGCGTTATATATTACGAATCTGTTAACGTTCACGCTCTCGATAAGAAGGAAATTAATGAATTTCGTAGGAGAGTGGGTATGGTTTTCCAAGACTTTCGTCTTTTGCCCAATAAGACTGTTTATGAGAATATCGCTTTCACTATGGAGGCGGCAGGCCGAACAGATGAGGAAATAGAATCAGATGTACCTCATGTGCTTGAGTTGGTTGATTTGACGCCTAAAATTTGGAATTTCCCGCGCGAACTCTCGGGCGGGGAAAAACAGAGAGTGGCTATCGCCCGGGCATTGGTCAACGAGCCAGAAGTTATCATAGCGGATGAGCCGACAGGCAATCTTGATCCGGTAAACACTTATGATGTGGTTCAGATACTGAAAAAAATTAACAATCTGGGCACTACCGTCATCCTGACTACACACAATAAGGGTATAATTGATTCGTTAAACGGTCGAGTCGTCGCCATAGAACAAGGCAGAGTTGTGCGCGACGACAAGGCCGGCAAATATTTTAAATGAGCAATAAGAGAATGTTCTGGATGAAATTAAAAAGGATTATACGCACCGGCTTTTTCAATTTCTGGAGAGATGGCACAGTTTCTCTCGCCTCCGTTCTGGTCATGATGGTAACTCTCATGGTCGTTGGCCTTATTTCTTTCTCCGGCGCTATTCTTGATATCACACTTCTAGAACTAAGAAACAAAATCGACATCAACGTTACCTTTGTCACCTCGGCAAAAGAAGAGGATATTTTAAATGTTAGACACGCTCTTGAATCTCTCACGGAGGTCTCTCTGGTTACTTACGTATCACGGGATGAGGCCTTAACCGCTTTCAAAGAGAGACACTCAAGCGACCAATCTATCCTCTCTGCGCTTGACGAGTTGGGGGAGAATCCCTTGGGAGCAGTTCTCAATATTAAAGCCAGAGATCCTTCCCAATATGCCTCGGTGGCGGAGTTTCTCGAAGGTGGCAATGCGCTCTCCTCGGATGGCATTACCATTGTTGATCGCATCAACTATTTCGAAAATAAGGCGGCTATAGACAAACTCACTCATATCATCGCTTCCGCCGACCGCATGGGTTTCGCCCTAACGATTTTTCTAGCGATTATTTCTGTACTAATTGCTTTCAATACTATCCGCTTGACTATCTATATCGCTAGAGATGAGATAAGCGTCATGCGTCTGGTAGGCGCTTCAACCACTTATATTCAAGGGCCCTTTGTGGTGGTTGGGATTATCTATGGAATAACGGCTGGATTTCTGACTTTATTACTACTCCTGCCTTTAACTTATTGGCTTGGGAGTACTACTGAAAGTTTCTTTATCGGCTTCAATATCTTCTCCTACTATCTTCGTCATTTCCTGGAAATTGCTCTTATCATCGTAGCTTCTGGAGTTTTCATCGGCGCCATCTCAAGTCTTCTTGCTATCAGAAAATATCTTAAGGTATAATCCAAGGTAATATGAATAATAAATTTATTTCAATTGTTGTGGTTATTATCTTGATTGCCGGCGGTTTCCTACTTTTTAAAAATAAAACTATCGCGCCGACAGATGGCGAGATTAATAACAATATGCCTGTTCCCGGAAGCAATGTGGATGAGATGATAGTAACAGAAGAGGAAGTGGAAGAAACTACGTCTGTAACTGTCAAAGAGTTTAGTGTTGACACAGTTTCTTTCTCATTCTCACCTTCGACTATAACAGTCAATAAAGGAGATACTGTCAAGATTACAGTCAAAAATATCAACGGTACTCACGACTTAAAGATAGATGAATTCAACACTTCTACTCGCGTACTAAAAGTCGGAGAAACAGAGACCATCACTTTCCTTGCTGACAAAACTGGTACCTTCGAATACTACTGTTCAGTCGGTAATCATCGCGCTATGGGCATGGTCGGTACTCTGACTGTTCGTTAAATTTGTCCCGTTTGCCCAAATTGGGTTGGATGTTATGCTAGAATCGGACTGGGTTGAAGGTCTAGAGTGGGGGTGTGCATGAGAAGCAAGAAGTGCTGCAAATGCAAGGAGAAAGAGGGTAAACGTTTCAACTTGTGTGAGGACTGTCAGATTGTAGTACTGGAGGAGTTCAGAATCCAGATTGACTCCAAACCCACAAAAGAGTCCACTCCCAAACCCGAACACGGACTCAAACTTCGATTAGAAGGAGAATTGGAAGGAGAAAAGTAGCCAATCAGGGGAGCGCGCAGTGCGCGCTCCCCTTTAACTATTATATTATTGAGCCCAGACTACGAAAGTAAAGAGTTTTTCTCCTTTATCAAGATCGCGAACATGGAGTGAGTTTCTGCCTTGTTTATCCTTTTTGATTGCTTTGCCCCATGCTGATGGATTATCTAAATCAACATCTTGTCTTCTGTTTACTGAATTGGAAGAGGATATAGTATTTACGTTATCGAGATGCGCGTAGATTGCTTCAAGTTGGTCGTAATCGTGCTGATTTGGGTGTTGGTTGGTTGATGGATTGTTCGTATAATCCATACATGTGCCAAGGTTCGGGTTGTCAAAGATTTCGTCTTGGTGATCGAGGCCGAGAGTATGGCCGATTTCCTGACACATTACAAGATTACGCCATGCGGAGGTGTTGTAAGTGCGGGTATTGAAGTATGAATCGTTCATTTTTGTTATACCTTTTACAATATGGTTTCCACTTACCCAAATCTGGGCTATTCCAAGCCAGCCGTTAAAGCCGTACTTAGCACTACAGACTTCAATGCGTCCGTTTGTCGCCCTACATGTGCGTGACGTAGTTTTCCCCGGTTTGACAAGAGTATCGAGCACTATGGAAACGCTCCAATCGCTTGCCGTGGTTGCGAGATAGCTATCCCATGCAGAAGAAACATTATCTCCAAGTTCAAGGGTGAAAGGGTTTGCCGTACGCGCCCAATGATAATCGCCCCATGAATGATCTGCGTACGCGACTGATGCTAAACCGCCGATAATAAGCGCTGAAACTGCAAATACCGCCTTATTTCTCAACTTCATAAAATATGTGAACTGACTTGATTAATAAGTCTGCATTATAACACAGTCTGTATTGAAAAAGCCAGACTATTACAACCTATAACCTTTATCCTCACCTTGTCCTTAATTTCAATAAACGCTAATATAGGCATATATGAAAACAAACCATGTATATATTATTACCGCCATTGTTGTAGTCATTTTAGGGCTAATATTTTTGAATAGAGATGAGACTCGAGAAAATGATGACCAACTTATCAGTATATCTACAAGTACTCCCACGAATACGCAAAACATAAATAAATCTGGTGATGTAGGCAGTGCGCAAAAGTCGGTTTCTTCTCAAAGCAATACGAAGATTTCTAAACCAGTCGAGACTTCGACTCCGACTCCGACTCCGACTCCGGCTCCAGAACCGGTTCCAAGTATCCCATCGGCATCCAATCTCAATGGCTCAATATTTCGAATGACCTCATATAATGGCAATGCTATCCCTTTAGATTCAAGATACATATTATCTTTTGAAGAAGGTGCTCTAAGCGCGAAGTTCTGCAACAGTATGAGTGGCAATTTTGTTTTAGATGGAAACTTACTCAAGGTAAGTAATCTAGCCAGCACTATGATGTATTGCGCGACACCCTCAAATCTTATGGAAATTGAAAGCGCTTTCGTCTCAATGTTAAACTTTGGCGCAATAATTTACCAAAGCGGTAATCAGATTATACTAAGTTATTCTAAAGGCACGGTGATGGTCTTTACGGGATTCTAGAACTTCTAATATGGTTTGTTGCAAGGGTTAATTTAGGAAAAGTATTGCGAACTCGCAAGGACCGTCCTTGCGAGTTACTTGCGAGTTATATCCTACTAGTTCTATCGTAACCTAGTTCTTTTAGTCTATTTGTAGTTTGTTCGAGGAAATATATCCAATGGTCGTAACTTTTGTCCTCATTCTCGTCTTCCCAGTTAGATAGAATTTCCTCCGCTGTTGCCCAAGACAGAGTAAACTTTTCATGTTCTTCAAGTTGTGTTGACACAACGTTAGCACTTTTTAAAATTACCAGGAGACACGTTGCGTGTCCTCCACGGTTCTGCTTCTTTAAGCTGTTGTAATAGTGGACGACAGCTTCCGCAATCTTTTCTACATGGTAAAAGGTGTCAGGAACCTTTTACCATCTTTTACCAATGAGGGTAAAAGGTGTCAGGAACCTTTTACCATCTTTTACCAAGGATTAATTTAGGAAAAGTATTGCTCCCTTGGAGAAAAATAGATTGCTTATTTTTCTTTATGTTTTGAAAAAAATTTTCCTAATCGTACTGAAATAAGTGCCGCGAGAATTGTTATCACTAACGCATATGAAATTTCTTCTAACAAAGTTCCCTTGCCACCAAATAGTGTTTCAAAAATATGTCTTAGAGCTTCATCCCAAGCAAGAGCGGCAATTAAACCTAAAGCGGCAATAACCAAAGTTATGACTCTTTCAAAAATATCGGAATGAATATGGTGAAACTCATGCTTTTCCAAAAATTTTTCCATTTCCGAAATTTCAAATTTTTCTTTAGGAAATTCCATGTAAAAAATATTATCATAATTTCAACGTTATTACAAATGAAAAAGGGCCAACACGAATGTTGGACCTCTTGTGATGCAAGACGATAACTCGTCAGACAAGGTAAAAGGTTCCTGACACCTTTTACCCCACTGACACCTTTTACCCCACTATTTGATATACTCTTGATATGGATAAAAGCATTTGTGTGTTTGGAGACAGCACTGCCTGGGGTGTTTGGGATACTGAAAAAGGAGGCTGGGTAAATCGCCTTTGGTTATCTCTTGCTCATGGGAGCGAAGCAGATAATTATTTTGAAATCTACAATCTAAGTGTTTCTGGTGGTACGACAGAAACGATATTAGAAAGATTTGAGAAAGAAGCTCAAGCCAGAAAGGCTAATGTAATAATCTTTCAAACTGGTGGTAATGATTCTTCACAAGATAGTAAAGGAAATTTCAAAATCTCACCTGAGAAATTCTCCACGAATCTTAAAGAAATTATTGTCAGAGCTAAAGCAATAACCAACGAAATTGTCTTTATCGGTTTCAAAAATGTAGATGAAAAGATGTGTCATAAAAGGCAGGTCATAAAAGGTGAGCATAAAAGGTGTCAGGAACCTTTCTTTGGTCTGCCTCTTTTTCTTTCTGTTATCTCTAACCCAAATTTTTTTAAAACTTTATTGGTCCAGTTAACACTGCCATAAGGTTTTCCTCTATTGACCGAATTTCTGATAACTTCAAGCTTTTTCTTTTCTTCAGTTAGAGAAAGTAATTTATCGTAATTATCAGGCCAAGCAATACTATCGGTGGCTAATAATTTTTTCTGCAACTGTGTGCCATACCATCGCTTGTAATAGCTAGACCATTGCCAGTTTTTAAGAGATTTCACTAATTTGGCTCGTAACGCATTTCTTTCAACATAAGCCAGTAATGCCCACAAATATGAATCCTCTTCCACTAAAAAAGATTTATACCTCCCTTGATATACATGCCCATAACCTATTGTTTTTGTATGTGCATGCCATCTTTGAGTATGGGTAAGGGTGATCCAGTGCATGAACTTTTTTATTTCACCTTCATATTTTGGATATAGAACTAAATGAAAATGATTTGGCATCAGTGTATATGCGATGAGTCTCATCTTAAACTTTTCGACTGCATCAAAAAGTATTTGCTCAAAATCTTGATAGTCTCTGTCACTATTAAATATGACTATTCGCGCATTAGCTCGGTTTAATACATGATACACATACCCACCAATGTCAGTTCTATGAGGTCTTCCCATGAATCTACACTAACATACAGTTATACAAAATAAAGGTTCCTGACACCTTTTACCACACCTTTTACCCTCAGAAACCCACGGTTTTTACTTCATTAAATCTAACTTCTTTTCTCTACGCCAACCTTTGATTTCTGATTCTCTCTTTCTCGCGTCTTTTAATGTATTAAACTTCTCTTTATGTTTAAGCACAACAGGTCTTCTCAACTTAGTATAATGTGCTCCAGATTTTAAATTATTATGTTGATTTATCCTTTTTTCAAGGTCATTGGTACACCCGACATAAAAAGATTCATCTGCACACTCTAGAATATATACAAAGTAAGACATAGAGAATTTTAGGCCCTTCACTTTCGTTCAGGGACTTCTTCTCTTTTGTATATGCCGGCCGCAGGCACTGATGATCCTTCGTCCGGCGAAGGTGAAGAAGTGCTGCGGGGCTTGGATTCGAACCAAGGTGACGACTTCCAGAGAGTCGCATCCTACCACTAGATGATCCCGCAATAAATGATACGATACATGTAAATTGAGGGTTTTTCAATGACATATTTTTTGATATTATTAAAAACATGGAGACAAAAAGATTATATCGGAGCAATACAAACAAGATTTTTGCGGGCGTTTGTGGCGGGTTGGGAGAATATTTTAATGTTGACCCGACGCTCTTACGTCTGATCTGGCTACTCGTGGTCATTTTCAGTGGAGTAGTACCCGGCCTTGTGGCATACTTTTTTGCCATCTTTATTGTTCCTAAAAGGTCCTAATGCGTTTTAAAGATAGAATCGACGCCGGACAGAAACTCGCGAGAAAATTGCTTGAGTATAAGCAAAACCGGCCGCTTATACTAGCTTTGCCACGAGGCGGAGTTCCTATTGGCTATGAAGTGGCAAAGGCGCTTGATGCTTCGCTCGACATTCTGGTTGTCAGGAAAATTGGTATGCCTTCCAACCCGGAATTTGGAGTGGGTGCCATCGCTCCTAGCGGCATATTAATACTTGATGCAGAAACCCTTCGCTCTACTGGACTCAAACGGGAGGACTTGGACTATACTGTCGAACAGGAGAGACAGGAATTAGAGCGCAGGGCTACCCGTTATAAAAGCGGGAACTGGAGTAAGGGTATGCCGATAGATACGATTATCGTAGTGGATGACGGTTTAGCCACGGGAGTGACAGCGCGGGTTGCGCTCGAATCAGCCAAGATGATTTATAAACCAAAGGAGCTTATATTTGCATCTCCAATATGCGCCCGGGATTCTCTAGAGTTATTGAAACCGTACGCCGACAAAATTGTCTGCGTACTCGAGCCCGAGAATCTTATCGCTATCGGAGAATGGTACGAAGATTTTCCACAGACAAGCGACGAGGAGGTGTTATACTATCTCAATAAAGCATATGAGCAGAAGAAAGGAATTCGTCGATAGGAAGAAAATGTTGCGCAAGATGGACCATCTCACCACGCCGCCTCGTCTTGAGGGGGTAGTGAAAAATGCCATGATGAATCCAATCAAAAAGAAAAAGAAATTAAAAACACAAAAATGAGAAGGAAGGAAAGGAAGCATAGATATATCTTCGTTGTGGGCGGAGTGATGAGCGGGGTAGGTAAGGGAGTGGCCACCTCTTCTATAGGCACCATCCTTCAATCTAAAGGTTTCAAGATTAGTCTCATCAAAGCTGATCCTTATTTAAATGTCGATGCTGGCACCATGAATCCGGTCGAACATGGCGAAGTGTTTGTGCTCGACTCCGGCCTTGAGACAGACCAAGATATGGGTAATTATGAGCGTTTTCTTAACGCTGACATGCCAGCCGAAAATTACCTGACCAACGGCATGGTCTTCAAATACGTTATCGATAAAGAGCGTGCTTTAGGATACAACGGCAAGTGTGTTGAACCCGTCTATCATATTACCGAAGAAATATTAAATCGTATCAAACGCTCTATCAAAAAGACGAATGCCGATTTCACCGTCTTTGAAATCGGCGGAACTATCGGGGAATATCAGAATGCCATTTTCTTGGAAGCGACCAGACTTTTAAAGATTCGAGAACCGGAGAATGTGATGTTTGTGATGGTTTCTTACTTGCCCGTGCCAGGTAAAATAGGCGAGATGAAAACCAAATTAACCCAAAACGCTATCCGTCAACTTAACTCGTATGGTATTCAGCCGGATATGGTTATTGCCAGAAGCGAAATACCTATTGACCAAAAGCGCAAAGAAAAAATAGCCGTCGCCAACGGAGTATCGAGTAGAGACATCATAGCCGCGCCTGACATTGAAAGTATTTACGAAGTACCGATTAATTTCGAACGGGACGGATTAAGCCAAAGGATTCTTGGCCATTTCGGTATAAGACCCCGCAAAAAGGATTTGATAGCTTGGAGAAGGTTTGTCTCGAAAGCTAAGTCGGCAAAGAAGAAACTTAAAATCGCGGTCATAGGCAAGTATTTTGATACCGGGGACTTCGTTCTTTCTGACGCTTATGTTTCCGTCATAGAAGCTATAAAATTTTCTTCATATTGGCAAAACGTTAAGCCAGAGCTCATCTGGATAAATTCCAAAGAATATGAGACCGGCAAGCGTTCGATAAACGAACTTAGGGCATACGACGGGGTGATAGTACCAGGCGGGTTTGGCACTAACGGTGTAGATGGGATTCTCGGCTCGATAAAATTTGTCAGAGAAAATAAAATTCCGTATCTCGGACTCTGTTACGGCATGCAACTTGCGGTGGTAGAATATGCAAGAAATAAGGCCGGTCTCATAAACGCTCATACTACAGAAATAAATAAAAGCACCAAATATCCGGTGATAGACGTGATGAAAGAGCAAAAAGAAAAACTTATCAAGGGGGACTACGGCGGGAGTATGCGGCTTGGAGCCTACCCAGCCGTAATTAAACCAAAGACTCTTGCCCATCAAGCGTATGGGACAAATAAAATTTCCGAGAGGCACAGGCATCGCTTTGAAGTCAATCCGGAATATATAGATAAACTTACCGCCGCAGGCATGATCTTCTCTGGCATCTCTCCAGACGGGAAGCTCTGCGAGATAGTCGAATTACCAAAGAGTGTTCACCCATTTTTTCTGGCAACGCAATTCCACCCTGAATTCAAGGCTAGACCATTGGCGCCACACCCCCTCTTCACCGCTTTTATTCAAGCCGCTATAAAGAAAAAATGACCGTCTTCGTCGAACTTTCTCTTATACTTGTTCTGGCCACCGCTGTCTCACTGGTGGTTAAATTTCTCAAACAGCCACTCATCGTCGGTTACATTGCCGTCGGCATTTTGGTCGGTCCGTATGCTCTCGATATTCTCCAGGCCCGCGAGGAGATAGAACTCTTCTCAAAAATTGGAGTCTCTATTCTTTTATTTATCATCGGCTTAACGCTTAATCCGGACGTGATGCGCGAGGTTGGCAGAACTTCTGTTATAACCGGTCTGGGACAAATACTTTTCACTTCGCTTATAGGATTTTTTATCGTTCGCGCGTTGGGATTAGGGACGATAAATTCGCTCTATGTTGCCGTAGCGCTAACTTTTTCAAGCACGATTATTATCTCAAAGTTATTGTCGGATAGGGGGGATATTCAAAAACTTTACGGCAAAATATCGATCGGTTTCCTTCTGGTTCAAGATATCGTAGCAGTCATTCTACTTTTGGGTGTCAGTGTGATGGGTGCGGCCGCGACTAACGCCATCAATTTCTCCTTTACCACGGCTCTCGAAATCTTTATCTTAATAGGTAAGGGGACGATAATTGTCGCTCTTCTGTATTTGATAAGTAAGCATGTTTTACCACGCATTTCAGCTTTTGTTGCTGAACAACAAGAGATTCTCTTTATCTTTTCTCTAGCGTGGGGTCTCGGATTATCTTCTCTTTTTTATGTTTTGGGCTTTTCTATCGAGATTGGCGCCTTGATAGCTGGTATCACTCTCGCTGTTTCACCTTTCGCTTACGAAATAGCTTCTCGTTTAAAACCCTTAAGAGATTTCTTTATCATGCTCTTTTTTGTCTTGTTGGGTTCACAGCTTGTGGTAAATCAAATTTCTCTTCTACTTATTCCAGCGTTGGTCTTAAGCATTTTTGTTCTTGTTGGCAATCCATTGATCGTTCTTTTATTAATGAATATACTCGGTTATCGCACTCGCACCGCCTTCATGGCTGGCTTGACTGTGGCGCAGATTAGCGAATTTTCCCTAATTCTTGCCACTCTCGGATATTATTTTGGCCATATCAGTCAAGAGGTGGTCTCGCTTATCACTTTAGTCGGGATTATCACAATCGCTGTCTCAACTTATCTGATATTATATGCGGATTATGTTTATCTTTGGCTTAAGCCGATTTTGGTTTTTCTAATTCTTCGTCGCTCCACTATGCCAGTACAAGATCTTAATAATAATTGCACTGATGTCATCATCTTCGGCTATGACAGAGTGGGGTTTGAGTTTGTAAAAGCGGCGCAAAAGATAACAGCTAGTTATTTGGTGGTTGATTTTAGTCCGCGATCTATCGCACGCCTTAAAGAATGGCGCATCCCTTACCGTTACGGGGATGCCGAGGATATTGAGTTTCTACAAGAGATCAATTTTACCAAGGCCAAGCTCATTATCTCGACTATACCAGAACTTAAGACTAATTTGCTTTTGATCAATCATTATCGTAATCATAATCCCACCGGCATTGCCATAGTTATCTCGCATGATATCGAACAAGCCAAGAAACTTTATGCTGCTGGAGCTTCGTACGTAGTTATACCTCATCATTTAGGAGCTCATCACGCCGCATCTCTTATAGAAACTCACAGCTTCGATTCAAAGGCCTTTGAATTAGAAAAGGACAGACACTGGCGTAATCTTCTTGAAAGAGAAAAAGGTTATGTCAAAGAAAAGCAATAAGACCTTGAGTCTGAAAGATTCCGGACTGACACAAAAGGAGTGGCAGGTACTCAAGAGACTTTCTCGGCCGAAGAAAATTCAAGATTTTCTAAACTCTCTGCCTTTTAATTTTGAGAAAAGAGGAGAAACTCATTCCTCAGTCAGATTTGCGTTGAAAAGGGGACGAGCGCATTGTTTCGAAGGAGCGCTTATAGCAGCCGCCGCGCTCTGGATTCAGGGTAAACAGCCGCTCCTTCTTGATCTCAAAACCGTCCGGCCAGATTTCGATCATGTGGTCGCTTTGTTTCGAGAGAACGGCGGATGGGGCGCTATTTCCAAAACTAACCACGCAGTTCTGCGTTATCGCGAACCGATATACCGAAGTGTGCGCGAATTGGTCATGTCCTACTTTCACGAATATTTTCTGAATAATGGTAGAAAAACATTAAGAAGCTTTTCCAATCCTTTCGATATATCAAAGTATGGAAACAGGTGGATTGTAAGCAAAGAAAATTTGGCGGATCTTGCCCACAAACTTGACCACTCGCCTCATACCAAGATTCTCTCTCCGAAACAAATAAGAAATTTACGCAAGGCAGACGAAGTTGAAATTCATGCTGGAGAGATAGTAGAATATAGAAAATAAATGAATATTCACCCTTTAGAGGGTATCTTTGATAAGCAAACTTTCTTTAAGGCCAAAGAAAACTACCAAAGCCAAGACGAAAAATATTTTTTCAAATGAAAAGATATTTAAAGATATAGCGCCGACCGCGGTGCCGAGAACAATGCTTGCTGGCCGAGTTAGGCGGAAGATGCTCAAAAGCCGAATATCATAAGCGCTTATATGTTTGAAGAAATAGCTGTCAGTTGTGATTTCGACAAGACTGGCTCCAACTCGGGATAATAATAGAGCGAGAGTCCAAACAATCACTACCGCTTCAAGGTAAGGCATAAAAAGGAGAGAGACAATCATGAGAAGAAATCCAATAATCATCAATTCTTTTTCTCCAATAAAGTGATCTGCTAATTTACCCACAGGCCATTGGAAAAAAATAAAAGGCAAAAGCATTACTATAAACATCGTACCGATCACGTTCCACTCGAAACCGAGTACGCTATGCAGATATAGAGGCGCGTAAATAGTCATGAAGGTATAAAAGAATTCAAGTGAGAATCTGGCTAGAGTCGCTCGTCTGATGCTCCGAGTTCGCCACCAAAGCCCGAACGGCAAGAGAGCATGATGTCTATGAAGTCCGTGCCATGTCGGCGAGGATGTTTTGAGAGAAAAAATTGTAAAAAGAATCGGAGGAACAAGTAAAACGGTTGCGGCTATATAAACATATTTAAGAACATCTGCTATTGCCAGAACGGTAAGCATGAATAGTCCTAAGATTAGTCCTAAGTGAATCGTGGCAATATAAATACCTCGTATCTCGCCCGTTTTAGTATCTGTCGAGAGTTCTTCAAGGAAGATGTCAAAACAGTAAAATATCATGTAAATTGTGCTGGCATAAATAATAAAAGAAATGGCCACTAACGCTTCTGTGGTTGCCCAAGCTAAGTTTAAAGTACTTACTGCGGCAAGTATTAAGAAAGACAATAGAAGTCGGTGTTTGCCTAATCGCTCGATTAATTTGGGAGCGAGAAGAAAAAGGATAACATTACCGACACCACCGAGAAGGAAAAAAATGCTGATAATATCAGGCGTAAAGAAGTTGCTTAAAAGAGAAGAGTTTACATAGAGAATGGCACCCCAATGAAGCGAAACAAAGAAGGTGATGATGAGAACAATTGCGAATCTTATCATACTCCTAAGATAACGGGGATGACTATGGGTTTCTTGGCAGTGCGTTGGAAAAGAAAGCGGGAAACATCCTCGGTCACTGCATTTTTAACATAGTCGAAATTGATGGGATTTGTACCCACGGTGGTGGACTCGATAGAACGCTTGATAACGGAACGCGCTTCCGAAAGAAGTTCTTGCGACTCTCGCAGATAAACAAATCCTCTAGCGATAATATCCGGCGATTTCCTGAGTCGTCCGGTTCTGGTATTTACTAAGGCGATGACGACGAATATGCCGTCTTCTGCCAACATTTTTCTGTCTCGAATAACCACTTCCGAAATATCGCCGATAGAGAGGCCTTCCACGACCATGTCGTCCGAAGGCGCTTTCTCCGACAATTTAACGAATCTGGCGCCCTTATCCTGAATCTCTATAATGCTACCGTTGTCCGGAACTATGATATTTTCTCGCGGACAGCCGAGACTAGCGGCAAGTTCGGCGTGCATCTTGAGCCGGAAGTGGCTGCCATGCACGGGCATAAAATATTTATATGGAATTTGTTTGTGCACCCACTCGAGCTCGCCGCGCTTACCATGGCCAGAAGTATGCACATCCGAATCAAGATAAGTGATTATCTTGGAATCGTGACGGAAAAGATTATCTTTTAGTTTCTCAACGGCGCGGTCATTGCCCGGAATGACTGAAGAGGAGAGAATAATGGTATCGGAACGTTGTAGACGGATAAATTTATGAGTCTTGTTGGACATGCGCATCAAGGCGGCGAATTCTTCGCCTTGGGCACCTGTAGCAATCATTATAATTTTGTTTGGCGGATACTTCTCTATATCCTCGATGGGAACGATATGATCTGTATTAACTAGATTAAGATGTTTAATAATCTCGACGTTAGTTTTCATACTGCGACCTTCTATAACGACTTTCTTGCCATAACGTCTAGCGATATTAAAAAATTCTACAATTCTCTCAACTTGGGAAGCGAAAGTGGCCAAAATCACTCTACCCGGAGCGGTCGCTACGATGGTGTCTATATTTTTTAAGATAGAGGTTTCTGACGGGGAAAAACCGGGTTTGTCTATGCCGGTCGAGTCCATAGTGAAGAGAAGGACATTGCGATCTTTAAACATTTTATACTGCTCTATTTCTTTCTCTGCAGGTACGCCGTTTTCATTTTCTATACGCACATCACCGGTATTGACAATATCACCATAAGGCGTTTCGATAATGACACCGTTGGAGTCCGGTATAGAGTGAGTCAAGCCAAAGAATCGCACTTTAAGGTTGTCTGTAATGGGAATAGATTTATCAGACACTTCCACAATTTTAATATTAAGCGGAGCAAGTTGGGGAAATTCTACTTGACGTTTCTGAATAAGCAGTGCGCCAAATTCACGGGTATAGATTGGCGGGTTGCCGAGCCGGGTGATGAGATAGGGAATACCACCGATGTGGTCGAGATGGCCATGGGTAATTACTAAGGCGCGAATCCGATCCTTGCGTTCTTCTAGATACTTGATATTCGGTAAAATGTAATCAACACCGGGAGTATCATCGTCAGTAAATTGGATGCCGGCATCAATCACAATAATATCCTCGCCAAATTCAATGACGGTCATGTTCTTGCCGATCTCTTCCACACCTCCCAAAGGGATAATTCTAATACTATCCCCGAGAGGCGGGACGATATCGCTAGTCTTCTTAACCATCACAGGCGCGTTAGACCTTCGATGAATATTTTTGTGACGCAGGCCACTTGCAAACGCATTATCTATTGGATTCATTTGTCTTTAAGTTTTAATTAACGAATATTTTCCAAACCCTATCCGTTTCGATATACCAGTCTTTCACGCCGAGAAATCTGTCTTGAGAAACCGCGAGTGAACCCAGATTAATCGCCCTTACCGACTTCGGCACGACGTAAAGAAACCCGGGTGTATAAAGGAAGACGGCTGGCACATCGGCTTGTAACTCTTCCGCAAACATTTTGTAGTTTTTCTCTATTGTATCGGAGTCACTGGCACTTCTGGCGTCATCTAGTAATTTATCAGCGTGACTGTTAGTGTAGAGAGCAATATTGAGTCCCGGGTCCGTTCTTTGCGAGGAATGCCAAAAGGGATAGAGATCTGCGTTTCTACCAACCACTTCGCCGAAAAGAAGAGCGTCGAAATTTCTCGGACGGATAATATTTTGGTTTAGGTCACCGGTCTCAAAGACGAGAATGTCAACCTTCGCACCAAGTTTCTGCCATCGAGCGACCAGCTCATCCGCCACTGCCCGAAGTTCTGGGGCATTACCGGTAGAGATAGAAAACGACAAAGTTATTGTACCAGAGGCAGATTTCTTTTCAAGTACACCAGTTTCCATATTGGCTTTCCAGCCAGCTTTTTCTAAAAGCGCTTTGGCCGTTTCCATCCTTTCTTCGGATGTAAGTTTCTCTTTGGCACTCGTCCAAGAGTAAATGCCTGCAGGTAAAGGGCTATCGATGACCGTACCATATCCTCCAAGAACTGTTTCGACTATCTCTTCTTTAGGACTTGTGAGATCAAGCGCTTGACGCACTTCTTTATTTAAAAGTACTTTAGATTGATTTTGATTGAAAAAGACGGCAAAAACACGAGGTAGAGGGGAAGAGATAATCTGTTGGCCATTTCTCTTGAGTTCAAGTATCTTTTCTGGTGAGATACCGCTTAAGCTCTCCACGATGCCTTTGTTATAAGCTTCAATGAGCGCGATTTCGCTCGGATAAAATCTGAAAACTAAATTTTTTATAAATGGCGCTTTACTCGAAACACTTTCAAACGGACTGAGTGAATAGAAATTCGGAATACCACCCGAATTTCTCTCAACCCTTTCTACTTTATATGGCCCAGAACCGATTGGTAGAGTATTAAACTGACTAAAAGAGAATTCATCATCGGAAACATTCTTCCATATATGTTTAGGTAAAATACCAATTGTCAAATTGTAAATAAATGGAGTGTATGCCTGTCTTAGAGTAAACGAGACGGTCCGGTCATCTATTTTAGCGATCGTAACTCCATCCCAGTTGCCACGTTTCGGGCTTTTAGTGGCAGGATCGATAATTCTATCGATGGTAAAGATAACATCATCGGCTGTAAGAGGCTCACCATCGTGAAAGCGGGCATCTTCATAAATACGAATCGTATAGGTTAAACGATCCTCTGAAATTATTACCTCCTCGGCCAAATCATTTTCAATTTTACCAGTCGGAGTAATGCGTACCAAACCAGAGTAGAGAAGAGCTACAAGATTTTTATCTGCCTCCGAAATTGCCAGCACTGGGTTGATAAAGCGGGGATTGCCAACTACTCCCTCCGTCAGAATACCGCCACGAGTGGGCACTTCTACGAGATAAGCGCTGTTGACTTGCCATAAAAGAGTGATGCCAGAGAAAATAAAAATTGAAGCGAAAAAATAGAAAACCGCCTTCTCGGCTATAGTAAACGAACGCAAGATTTTACGGATTGAATATTCTTTTGGGACATTGAAGCGCTTTGAGAGAAGCACTCGCGCGTCTTTATAATTCATTTCTTACTTGTAATGAGTTTATCAAACTATCGGCCGATAAGAAGATTGGCAAAGGCAGAAAGAATAAAAAGGACGGCAACAACTAAAGTGGCGTTAAAAAGAATCTTTTCAAATCCACGGCGCATAAAGCGCCCTCCAGCAGCACCATCGCTGCCGAAGGCGGAACCAAGACTTTCTTCCGAGCGCTGGAGAAGCACTCCCGCCACGAGAAGAAGACTAAGGACAATCTGGATGTAGGGAAGAATCTGAATCATCGTTTGTACTCCCCAATATTACCCCAATTTCCAAAAATGCGCAATTTGTGTAAGACGGATTAAATGTGCAAAGTTCGACTTTGCACAAGCAGGTGAGTTTGACTTTGAAGTTTTTTTGAATATAATGCGAGCAATATGATAAAGAAAACCACAGTAAAAGTAGTAAAAGCACAGATCAAGCCATTTGGCGATAGAGTTTTGGTCCGTCCGTTTACCGAAGATGAAGTTAAGGGCGGGACGAAAAATCATTACGGCATCATCATTCCTGATACTGTTTCCAAAGAAAAATCGGCTCAAGGTAGGGTTCTAGCCGTCGGAGAAGGGAAGTGGGTGGATGACAAATTGATACCGATGCGGATTAAAGTTGGTGATACAATTATTTTTTCCAAATACGGTTATGACGAAGTTGAACAAAATGGTGAGGAACTTTATCTCTTGAAAGAGGAAAACATACTAGCTGTAATTAAATAGCGGATATGGCAAAAAAAATACTTTTCAATCAGGATGCTCGCGAGGCGCTCAAGCGCGGAGTGGATAAGGTGGCGGATGCCGTTAAGATTACCATCGGACCTCGTGGTAGAAATGTAGTTTTAGACAAGGGGTATGGCGCACCGACTATTACCAACGATGGCGTCACGATTGCTAAAGATATTACTCTCAAAGACAAGTTTGAAAATATGGGCGCCGAAATTGTCAAAGAAGTGGCTTCCAAGACCAATGACACCGCAGGCGACGGCACAACTACTTCAGTGATTATCACTCAAGCGCTTGTTAATATAGGTTTCAAAAAATCTCTAGTAGGCGCGAACTCTATGGGTATTCGTCGTGGCATCGAAGAAGCCACTCGTGAGGCCATAGAGACACTAAAGAGGATGAGTAAGCCGATTAAGACCGATAATGAAGTCAGGCAAGTAGCCACTATTTCTGCCGAATCTGGGGAAATAGGTGTCATTATTGCTGAGACTATTAAAAAGATTGGCAAGGATGGTGTGGTTACAGTCGAGGAATCGCAGTCATTCGGTGTGGACTCCGAAATTGTGGAAGGACTCGAATTTGATAAGGGTTATCTCTCTCCCTACATGATTACCAATGCCGAACGTATGGAAGCAGAATATCGTGATGTGCCTATTCTCATCACTGACAAAAAGATTTCAATCATCAAAGATATTTTACCGCTCTTGGAGAAACTGGCGGCTAAGGGCTCGAAAGACTTGGTAATTATTGCCGATGATGTTGACGGCGAGGCGCTCACGACTTTCGTAGTCAACAAACTGCGCGGCGGCTTCAACATTCTGGCAGTCAAAGCTCCGGGATATGGCGATAGAAAAGAGGAACAACTACTAGACATTGCCAAGGTTGTCGGAGGTGAAGTAATATCGGAAAAACTGGGGACCAAGCTTGAAGGAGCGGATCTGAAGGTTTTGGGTAGGGCCAGAAAAGTTATTTCTACCAAAGACACCACCACCATTGTCGGCGGTACAGGCAATAAAAAAAATATCGAGGAACGCATTGTTCAGCTTAAAAAACAGCGAGAAAACACCACTTCTAAATTTGATAAAGAAAAACTCGATGAACGCATCGGGAAATTAAGCGGTGGAGTGGCGGTTATTCGTGTCGGCGCCGCTACCGAGACCGAGATGAAATACTTAAAGCTTAAAATTGAAGATGCCGTCAACGCTACTAAAGCCGCCATCAGTGAAGGCGTGGTAGCCGGCGGTGGCAGCGCTCTGGCAAAAGTTTCTAAGAAAATTGAAACTAAATATAAAGAATCGAAAGAAGCCAAAACAGCACACGAAAATGCCGAGGCCGCCGAATTTGCGGCAGGATTCCTAGCAGTCATAGAGGCACTCAATGAACCGCTTCGCCAGATTGCCAGAAATGCCGGTAAAGAAGACGCTGTCGTACTTGCGGAAGTGCTTAAGGGCCAAGCCAGCTCCGGTTATGACGCGCTTACTGACACTTTTGTCACCGATATGTTTGAAGCGGGAATTATTGACCCGGTCAAAGTGACGAGATGCGCTCTCGAAAACGCTGCTTCTGCCGTCGCCATTCTCCTTACCACCGAAGTAGCTATTGCCGACGAACCGGAACCGAAGCAGGAGAAAGGCCACGATCATAGTGCTGGTATGGATTATTAAGTTTGTGATATAATTTGGTTATGTCCATAACATTAATTCTCTTTATTGCTGTAGTTATTATTTTTCTCTGGGTAGTATTTGCTTACAACGGTTTCGTTCGTCTGGTCAATAGGACTAAAGAAGCTTGGGCGGATATTGATATTCAACTCAAGCGTCGTTACGATCTTATTCCAAATCTAGTAAATACAGTTAAAGGGTATGCTACACACGAATCGAGCGCGTTTGAAAATGTGACAAAAGCTCGTGCGGCAGCTATGAATGCAGGTGATATAGGGGAGAGAGGCAAGGCAGAAAATGTGCTTAGCGGCGCACTCAAATCTATCTTTGCCTTGGCTGAAGCTTATCCGGATTTGAAAGCAAACCAAAATTTTCTCAAACTTCAAGAAGAACTTTCTGATACAGAAAACAAAATTCAAGCGGCCCGTCGCTTCTATAATACTAATGTTCGTGATCTCAATATTAAAATAGAATCCTTTCCAAACAATTTCATCGCTGGAATGTTCCATTTTTCGGTTATGGAATTCTTTGAACTTGAAGAAGAAACTGCTAGAGAACCTGTTGCAGTCAAGTTTTAATGTCGAGCAATATCTACACTCACCAAGATGAGAATATCTGGAAGACGTGGGGTTTAATGGCGCTTTTCTTTTCTATCATTATGGCTTTCGGTTGGTTCTTTTCATATCTTTATGGCAATACCGTTATCCTTTATGTTGCTTTTACTTTTGCAATTATTATGAACATCTTTTCGTATTGGTTCTCTGATAAAATTGTACTCAAACTCCACGGGGCAAAGCCCGCAACAAGGGACCAATATTTCGATCTCTGGAATGCCGTCGAGAATCTCTCTATCACTGCGGGATTACCTATGCCCGGACTCTTCGTAATAGACGACCCGGTGCCAAACGCTTTTGCTACTGGGCGGAATAAAGAGCATGCCGTGATTTGTGTTACTATCGGCCTACTTACGACGCTCAATAAAAATGAACTTGAAGGGGTAATCGCTCATGAACTATCTCATATCGGTAACCGCGACATACTCCTTTCAACCGTGATGGTGGTAATGGCGGGCTTTGTGACTATGCTTTCCGACCTTTTCCTACGTTCACAAAGGTGGGGAAGTAATCGTAATAGAGACAATAATGGGGGAGCAATTTTACTAATTATTGGCCTTATTTTAGCGATCTTGACACCTGTCACCGCCACCCTTATTCGACTAGCCATATCGCGTAAACGTGAATTTCTCGCTGATGCTTCCGGCGCCCTTCTGACCCGATATCCGGAAGGATTGGCCAGCGCTTTGAAAAAAATTAGTGCCCCGTCTCTTCCAATGCGTCTAGCCAACAATGCGACGGCACATCTCTTTATCACTAATCCATTTAACGTGAAATCAACCATTGGCCTTCATAAACTTTTTATGACCCACCCGCCGGTGGAAGAGAGAATTCGCGCTTTAATAGGCACATCTTATGGACCAAGATAAAGATAAACGCATAGCTGAACTAGAAATACAGGTCCATGAACTTGAAAGGGACTTGATTCATGATTCTCTCACAAAACTCAAGACTCGTGCATTTTTTGAAGAAGAGTTGGGTATTTATCTTACTACTCTTACCGGTAATGAGCAGGGTAAACGTAAAGAGTGGTTTGGGTTTAGAAACATCAGTATCGTCTTTTTTGATATTGACCACTTCAAAGGTATCAACGATACATATGGACATGATATTGGTGACATGGTCTTACGCAAAGTCTCGAAGACTATTCAAACTACTCTGCGGACGGGCGATACTGTCGCGCGCTGGGGTGGAGAAGAGGTGATAGTGAGTCTCCTTGGCGCAAACGAACAAGATGCCGTGATAAAAGCCGAAGAAATAAGGGTGAAGGTGGAAGGTCTTATTTTCTCGGAAGTGCCAAACCTTCATCTCACTATAAGTGCAGGTGTCGCTTCTTCTGAAAAAGGTTTAATTTTATCTGAATTGGTCAAACGCGCGGACCAAGCACTCTATACTGCCAAGCACGACGGTCGTAATAAAGTAGTGGCGTATGGAAATAAAAATGGTAGATGAAGTCTTGAGAACACGACAAAAAAAGAAGTAGATTGTCGATGATTGTATAAATTTATAAATGTTACTAGATATTTGCTATCGCTAATAAGTGATATGATTTAATAAATACAATACAAATATATGCCACGTAGGGGATCAACTCAAGAAAAAATATTACTTCTTTTACTTGGGGGCCTGACTCTAGGTCTCTCTCGTTCGCCCAGAGGATATTTAAAAATACTTGGAGCAATACATGAAGAATGGAAAGAGATTGATAGAAGATATCTTATATCGTCTATAAGAACTCTGTATAAATCTAAGCTCATTCATCAGAAAGATAATAAAGATGGAACAACCACTTTTATCCTTTCCTCGGAGGGGAAAAGGGCGGCTCTGACTTATAATCTAGACAAGATGGTTGTTAAGAGGCATAAGTGGGATAAAAAATGGAGGATTGTGATATTTGATATACCAGAAAAGAAAAAGAAGATTAGAGAAATGTTTCGCTATCAGTTGAAAAGACTCGGATTCATTGAATTACAACGATCAGTTTTTGTAATTTCATTTGAGTGTCGTAATGAAATAGAATATATAGTCGAATTTTATAACATTAGAAAATTCGTACGGTTTATTGAAGCCAGTCATATAGACAATGAACTCGACCTGAAACATCGATTTAGTCTCGTATAGATTACACAGGATATTCGCGATAGCAAATAAAGTGTATAATTTGAATAGCGGGTTTGAGTCTACGAGTAGTTCATAGTGGGATTAGATATTTAAATATGATAAATTTAGCGCTGAAGGAGGCGTCGCATAGTGGCCTAGTGCGCACGCTTGGAAAGCGTGTAGGGCGCAAGCCCTCGAGAGTTCGACTCTCTCCGCCTCCGCCAATTGGAATTGAAGGTGTTAGCTCGTTATTCACATGTAACGATAAATATGTATTGACAAACGATATGCGATAAACTATGATGGGATATGAATAGTTTAAAAGTCCCATTTATGAAAAAAAGCTCAACAATATTTCTTCAAGTCGTCGTTGTACTCATCGGCATAGTAGCACTGGCCATTATGATTCGGTTTCCTTTGACTGAAGGGAGAGCAACAAACTTAGACCTGTTTAGTATTTACGCTGACCCTTTCATAATCTATGGATATCTCGTGTCTATCGCGTTTTTCATTGCGCTGTATCAGGCGTTTAAATTACTGGGATACATCAGACAAAATAAAGTATTCTCACTAGAATCCGTGAAGTCTTTAAGGAATATAAAATATTGCGCAATCGTACTGAGTTGCTTGATTGTGATAGCAGCAATATACATAAGGGTATCTTTTAATGGCAACGCGGATGACGATCCGGCGGGCTTTGTTGCCGTGTCTATTGTGGCTACCTTTATTTCTATCGTAGTCGCCACGGCCGCGGCCGTGTTTGAAAGAACTTTACAAAGTGCTGTAGAGATAAAGTCGGAAAATGACTTCACTGTTTAACTAGCATGGCAATCATCATTAACATTGACGTCATGTTGGCGAAAAGGAAAATGAGCGTTACCGACCTTGCGGAAAAAGTCGGTATCACAATGGCCAACATTTCCATCTTGAAAAACGAAAAGGCGAAAGCTGTTCGCTTATCAACGCTGGAAGCAATCTGCAAGGCTCTGGAGTGTCAGCCCGGAGATATTTTGGAGTATAAGAAATAGACTTGAATAAATCTAAAAAATTTACTACCCCATCCTTTGTCCCAACTTCACCAAGGCTACGATGGGCAAAGCAAAGCTACGGAGTGCAATGCAGAGAAAAAGTGGTAATATGACTATTAATAAACTTCTAACGGAATGAAAGAAAAAATTAAAAAAATTTGGACTGAAAATCCGAAAGTGAGAAAAACTGTTGGCGTAATTCTCGTTGTTATTGGCTTAATCTCTATTATCACGCCATTTACGCCAGTGGGATTCCTTTTAGTATTAGGCCTAGAGATATTGGGAATTAGATTCTTAGTTTGGGACAAATTGAAAAATTGGTTTAAAAAGGAACTACCGAAGTAAGTTGCATAAATTATGATGATATGTTACAGTTGAAACATGTAAGGTTCTCGTTGAGAGGTTACTTTAGGTTAATCCGAAAGAGAGCGCGAAATGAGATCGGTCCGGCACTTACATGGTTAATATAATGCCGGCGCAAAGAATATGACAACAAAGCTATACGTCGGAGGAATTCCTTATTCCACGACAGAAGCCGCCCTCAGTGACTTGTTCGCGAAGGCGGGTACTGTCTCTTCCTCGTCAATTATTATTGACAGGATGACCGGCAGAAGCAAAGGTTTCGGATTCGTCGAGATGTCAAATGATGATGAAGCTCAAGCAGCCATCAACATGTACAATGGTCAAGATTTCGAAGGAAGAAAATTGACTGTGAATGTTGCACGTCCGCTCGAGCCTCGCGCTCCTCGCGATCGTCGACCTATGTAATCCACCGTTGAGGCGGATTGAACAAAAAAGCCCTTCGGGGCTTTTTTGTTATACTTAGAACCGTGAAGAATACATTTTTTCTAATTATAGGATTGATAATTATATTCGGCTCGATGTTTTTATTTTTCCAAGAATCTTTACTTGGAACAAATCAGACTAAAATCATAAAAATAAATAGTGTCAGCGTAATAGCAGAGGTCGCCGACACTCTGGAAAAACGCGCTAAGGGTTTGTCAGAAAGAAAAATCTTTCCGGAGGGCACCGGCATGCTTTTCATATTCGATAATCCGGCGCAATACGGTTTTTGGATGAAAAATATGAACTTTCCTATAGATATCGTTTGGATTAATGAGGAGTGGCAAATTGTCGGCATAGAAAAACAAGTCTCGCCTGAAACTTTCCCGCAAATTTTCTATCCCAATCAGGTGGTAAAATACGTTTTAGAACTTCCGGCCGGCTTTAGCGATAAATATCGCATCGACATAGGCCAATATGTTACAATTTGAGGTATGACAAAAGTAACCAGAGTGGCAATAAACGGCGCAGGGAGGATTGGTAGGGCTTTTTATAAATTAGCTATAGAATGTCCAGAGATTGAAGTGGTCGCAATCAATGATCTTGGTGACCGAGAAAATATTGAGTATCTCTTAAGACACGACACCGTTTATGGAAAATGGAATGGTAAGTTTGACGTTAAATTCCTACAAGAAAAAAATCCTTCAAAACTGCCATGGAAAGAATTCGACATAGATATAGCTGTTGAATCAACGGGCTTTTTTACTACCTATGCCGGAGCGAAGGCGCATCTGGATGCCGGCGCCAAAAGGGTAGTGGTAACCGCACCTATGAAAGACGAACCGATACCAGAAATCGAGGGGGCCACGGTATTAATGGGAGTAAACGAAGAGAAGCTTGCTACCTGCCAGATTACTTCCAACGCTTCTTGTACGACTAACGCCGGCAGTCCTTTAATAGCCATTCTTGACGAAGCCCTCGGTATTGAGAAAGCGCTTCTAAACACCACGCATGGTTATACCGCCTCACAATCTTTGGTAGACGGCCCCTCCAAGAGAGGTTTTCGGGAAGGGCGCGCGGCGGCGGCAAATATCGTGCCGTCTTCGACCGGCGCGGCCATTGCTGTGACTAAAGCCTTTACCAAACTTCAAGGACTCTTTGACGGTATTTCTATGCGGGTACCGGTAGCGGCCGGCTCAATAGTGGATGTCACGTTCATCGCAAAGAGAGAAACAAGCGTCGAAGAAATTAATTCAATCTTAAAAAAGGCAGCCGGTGAGAAAAGATGGGAAGGAGTTTTTACCGTTACAGAAGAGGAACTTGTGTCTTCCGACATCCTCGGAAGTACTTACGGTTCGATAGCGGACCTAAATATGACGAGAGTCGTTGGAGGCACTTTGGTAAAAGTCGTGGCATGGTATGACAATGAGATGGGGTATGCCTATACATTAGTCAATCATGTTATAAAGCTAGGGCAACATATCAAACATGAATAATCAGGACATGCCCGCCAGAGGCGGGTCCGCCTTTGGCGGAAAAATTTTTATCGGTTCTGACCATGCCGGATTTGAACTTAAGGAAAAATTAGTTCCTTTTTTGAAAGAGCTTGGTTATGAAGTAGAAGATAAAGGCGCGTTTGAATACAACAAAACTGATGATTATCCTGATTTTATTATCCAAGTAGCTGAAGAAATTTCTAAAAATCCCAATTATAGAGGAATTGTTTTAGGTGGTTCTGGGCAGGGTGAGGCGATGTGTGCAAATAGATTTAAAAATGTCAGAGCCGTAGAGTATTACGCCCCAAGTAGAGGAGAAACATCAATAATTAAAAATTCAAGAGGTCATAATGATTCAAATATACTATCTCTTGGAGCGAGATTCTTAAGTGAGGATGAAGCAAAATCAGCAGTGAAAGATTGGTTAGAAACTCCATTTTCAGGAGATGAGAGGCATAAAAGACGTATAGAAAAAATAGACAAGCGATGAACGAGATCATACCCGCCATACTACCAAAGGATGTTGAAGATTTCTTAACGAAGACATTGGCTTTACCACTTGAAATTCCATTTGTGCATCTCGATGTACTTGAAGAAGATATTTGGGCACCGATAGCTAAGGATTTCGAAGCACACTTGATGGTTGAATCTCCAGAAGAGATTGTCGACCGCTGGGTAGAGAGGGGAGTAAAGAGAATAATTGTTCATAAAACGGACGAAAGTATTGTGAAATGTCGCGACCATGCAGAAGTAGGGTTGGGTGTAGAAATTGACAAATCTGTAGATGAATTTGCGCCGTTTCTTGATTTTGTGGATTTCGTCCACCTTATGTCTATAAAGGAGATAGGGCACCAAGGGCACCCGTTTGATGCAAGAATTTTTGATAGAATAAGAGAGGTAAAGAAAAAGTTCCCACATCTTCCAATAAGTGTTGACGGGGGAATAGATTTGAATAATTTCAAAGAGCTTCAAGAAGCAGGCGCTGACAGACTTGTCATAGGATCTCATTTTAGAGAAATATGGAATTCATTGATGAAAGAATAATTGAACTGAAAGAGAAGGCGAATGATATCAGAATTTCGCTTATCGAATCACTCATCGCCGCCGGTTCTGGACATACCGCCGGATCCTTGGATATGGCTGATATCTTTACCGTGCTTTTTTTCCATACTTTGAGACATAATTCTAAAAAGCCCGATTGGCCAGAGCGGGACAGACTAGTACTCTCCAATGGTCACATTTGCCCGGTGCTCTATTCAGCCATGGCTCATGCCGGCTATTTCCCAGTTGAAGAACTAAAAACTTTACGCAAATTCGGCTCGCGCCTGCAAGGGCATCCGCACCGGGATTTTTTACCAATGCTTGAAACCAGTTCGGGCCCGCTGGGTTCCGGACTTTCTCAAGCTGTCGGCATGGCTCTTGCAGATAAAATTGATCACGGTCTAACAAGCGATCGACGCGTTTACACGCTTCTTTCGGACGGTGAACTTGAGTGTGGGCAGACTTGGGAAGCGGCTATGCTTGCCGGTAAAGAAAAACTTCATAATCTCACTGCTGTTATAGATAGAAACAATATCCAAATAGACGGCTACACAGAAAATGTCATGCCGTTAGAGTCACTCTCCGACAAATGGCGCGCGTGGAACTGGCACGTCATCGAGATAGATGGGCACAATATAGAAGAAATTGCTGATGCGTTCGAGGCGGCCAAAGCGGTATTTGGCAAACCAACTATTATTATCGCTCACACTATTGCCGGCAAAGGCGTTCCCGAATTCGAACGTGACTACCGTTGGCACGGCAATCCGCCGGGCCTTGGCCCGACCGATAAAGTGCCGGCTGACAAACAGGGAGCGGTGGCTCTGGCGGAATTGCGCACCCTCGGCGGTGAAATAAAATCAGAACACCAATAGTTCGATAAACTCACTATAAATAATGCTCAATCCTAATTTAAAACTGAACATGAAGATGTTCGATGAGAAAATCGAACAAATGCCAATCCGCCAAGGATTCGGTGAAGGACTTTTGATAGCGGGGGAGAAAGATTTGCGAGTAGTGGGACTTTGCGCTGATTTGACAGAATCTACTAAAATGAACCTCTTTAGCGAAAAGTTTCCGAATCGCTTTATCCAAATGGGAGTGGCTGAACAGAATCTCGCTTCCGTGGCATCAGGGCTTGCGGCCATGGGCAAGATTCCTTTCATAAGTTCCTACGCCATGTTTAGTCCCGGCAGAAATTGGGAACAAATTCGCACCACTATTTGTTATAACGACAGGCCGGTCAAGATTGCCGGCTCGCATGCCGGTATCTCGGTCGGACCCGATGGCGGCACGCACCAAGCCATTGAAGATATTGCTATTACCAGAGTGCTTCCTCGCATGATAGTAATTTCTCCATGTGATGTTCTCGAGGCAAAGAAAGCGACTATCGCGAGCGTAGACACTGGCACTCCAGTCTATATACGTTTAGCTCGCGAAAAGACACCCGTAATGACAACTGCAACTACTCCTTTTGAAATAGGAAAGGCCCAAATTTATTGGCAGTCTGATAAACCTCAAGCGGGTATTGTTGCCACCGGCGCACTTCTCCATAAAGCTCTCATAGTAGCCAAAGAGCTGGAAGGGAAAGGAATTCAAGTAGAAGTAATGAATCTCTCGACTATAAAACCTCTTGACGAAAAGACTCTCACGGCTTTTGCTAAAAGGACTGGCAAAATCATTACAGTAGAAGAACATCAGATAAGAGGTGGTATGGGTTCCGCGGTAGCAGAGTGTCTAGCTAAAAATTTCCCGGTCCCGATAGAATTTATAGGAGTAGACGACCAATTCGGCCAGTCCGGCACTCCGGAAGAACTGATTGAACACTACGGCATGGGTATAAAAAGTATTATAAAAGCAGTCAACAAAATCTTAAAACGCTAAGGTAATTTAATCCAACTTCTTGACCTGAAAGCTTTCAGATACGTTTTTTAAGTACTCGTTGATTTGAGAGCGAGTGAGAAGGCCTTTTTGGGCGCCGACTTGCTGGACCACCGACATGGCATTAATCATACCCCACTTTAGAGCCGTTTCCAGATCTTTACCTAAAGAGAGAGCCGCTACTGTGGTGGAGGCAAGCGCGTCTCCGGCGCCGGTGCGTTCGAACGGCGGTTTTGGGTCGGGATATGCCGACTGGTACCACATATTCTGTCCATCAAACGCGTAAGCACCTTTTGGCCCATCATGGATAATTACAATCTTTGGCCCAAGTTCATGTATACGTTTTAATAATTCTGCAGTCCCCAACGTATTAAGACCTAAAATTCTTTCGGCTTCTTCTATGTTACAAAAGAAAATATTGGTGCGAGCGTAAATATCTTTCAGCTCATCTTTCCCTAGTTGTATTTGGAAAGTGCCCGGCTGGAAGGCAAGGGAGATATCAAGATGATTTTTAATAAATTCAACAACCTGTTTTTGGTAGCCGAGAGTATCTCCCCCGAGAGAAGAAAGGTAAAGCCATTTAGGATTGCCTACGTCCGGGAAAATCCGGTCATATTCCTGATGTTTGACCAAGATAGTGCGGTCATCTTCATACCAAAGCACATAGTGATAATTTGTTTCCTTGCCTTGATGAATAGAGATAAAGTCTGTCACTACGCCATCTTTTTTTAGACTCTCAAGACACTCCACGCCATTCTGGTCATCTCCCATGTTGGTGACCAGAGCGCTCTTAAGTCCAAGCCGAGCTGCCGAGACAGCGGCATTCGAACTATTGCCAACAGCCCTCACCACTTCCACCGATTCATAAGGAATCTTATCCCCGAAAGCCATAGTGATAGTGCAATGCTCGCGATTGATATCACAAGAGACACTCGCATCTTTGAGTTTAATAAACGCATCAGTCACAATATCACCAATGGCTATGAAGTCATGCATACGGAAAGTATATCATGATAGAATTATAAGAATGAAAAGTTTAAGGGAATACCTCGCATGGGCCGAAGAGAAACAAGTTGCTATAGGGCACTTCAATGTCTCGGATTCAGAAGGATTTAAGGCGGTCACGGAATCAGCTCAAGAGCTCGCCGTGCCGGTCATCATTGGTGTTTCGGAGAAAGAAAGAAGCTTTCTTGGTGTAGCGGAAATTAAGGTACTAGTGCAGGCGAAAAAGGATCAGGGAGAACCAATCTTTTTAAACGCCGACCATACATATTCTGTTGAAGCTTCGAAAGAGGCAATTGATGCTCACTTCGACTCAGTCATTATCGATGGGGCGGAGAAACCTTTCTTTGAAAATGTGACTATGACCAAGGAAGTAGTGAATTATGCCAGAGCAAAGCATCCGGATATGTTAGTCGAAGGAGAACTTGGATTTATCGGATCAGGTTCAATGTTTAGAGACGAAATTCCGGAAGGAGTATCGGAAAAGACCCAAACTACGCCGGAAGATGCCAAGAGGTTTATAAACGAGACATTGGTGGATCTTTTCGCGCCTTCGGTTGGTAATATTCACGGTTTAGTCCGCTCGGGTGAGCCAAAATTAAATATTCAACGGATAAAAGATTTGGCTAAAGTTGTAACAATACCGATGGTTCTTCACGGCGCCTCCGGCAACACCGATGAAGAGGTGTTGGAAGCAATTAATGCTGGTATACGAATTGTGCATATCAATACCGAACTTAGAGTTGCGTACAAAAAGGGGATAGAGAAAGGGTTAAGTTCAGACGAATTGGCGCCTTATAAATTTATGGCGGAAGGAGTGGCGGAAATGAAAAAAATTGTCACCGCCAAACTCAAACTTTTTAATAAATTATGAGACTAGCAGAGGAAATCAAGAAATTTTTTAAGGGAGAGGTGGCAGACGATGAGGTAACGCTTAGGACATATTCGCGAGATGCAAGTCTCTTTGAAGTCAGGCCGGAACTTGTAGTGTTCCCGAAAGATGCCGAAGATCTGAAAGCGTTGGTTACATGGATTAGAGAAAATCCTAGTCACTCGTTAACTATGAGAGCTGCTGGCTCCGATATGACCGGCGGACCACTCAATGAATCTATTATCGCTGATGTAACCAAACATATGAACCATATAGGTGAGTCCCACGGGGTAAATATCGTAGTGCAACCGGGCGCATACTATCGAGACTTCGAAAAGCAAACACTTGTCAAAGGTCTCATTCTTCCTTGTTTTCCGGCCTCTAAGAATTTATGCGCTCTAGGGGGTATGATTGCCAATAATTGCGCGGGAGAGAAGACTTTGCGTTACGGTAAAATGGAAAAGTTTGTCTTGGAAATGAAGGTAATTTTTTCTGACGGCAATGAGTACGTAGTCAAACCACTTAGTAAAGTCGAGTTGGAGGCGAAGATGGCGCAAGGAGATTTTGAAGGTAATCTATACAAAAATTTATTTAATTTAATAGAAGAACATAAAGAGATAATAGAAGAGGCGCTACCTGATGTTTCGAAAAACTCTGCAGGATATTATCTTTGGAATGTGCAAAGTCGAGCTTTGCACACGGGGGAAGAAATTTTTGATCTCAATAAATTACTCGTCGGTTCTCAAGGCACTCTGGGTATTGTGACTGAAGCTAAAATTCAACTGGTTCCAGAAAAACAACACCACGATATGGTGGCGCTATTTTTCAAATCGTGGAACGAACTACCGGAAGTAGTCAAGGCTGTATTGCCCTATGAACCGGAGAGTTTAGAGACATTTGACGAAGAAACCATTAAATTGGGATTGCGCTTCATGCCGGAAATTGCCAAGAGAGCCGGCAATAGTTTACTTTCATTCGCCGTAAAATTTATCCCAGAGATGTTGATAGGAGCAAGGATGCTCGGTCTGCCTAAATTGGTCGTACTTGTTGAGATTGCCGAAGAGACTGAAGAAGAAGTAAAGAGTAAAATTCGAAAAATTGTTGAAGCAATAAAATCATTTAATATCTGGCATAGAGTGATAGAGAAAGATTCCGAAGAAAACAAGTTTTGGGTTATGAGAAGGGAATCGTTCAATCTACTCCGCGAACACGTCAATAATAAGAGAACCGCGCCCTTCGTAGATGATTTCTGCATCAAGCCCGAGAGAATGCCGGAGTTTCTGCCAAAAGCGCTTAAGATATTGAAAGACCATGGCATAGAAGCAAACATCGCCGGTCACGCCGGTAATGGCAATTTTCACATCATTCCACTCATGAACCTGATGAAGAAAAGTGAACGGGCTAAGATTTTAGCTGTTTCAGATAAATTCTATGATCTGGTAAGGGAATTCAAAGGCTCAATTACTGGCGAGCACAACGATGGCATTATCCGCACTCCTTACTTGAGCAAAATGTATAGCCCTGCTGTGTTAGCGCTTTTTAAAAAAACTAAAGACATCTTCGATCCGCAAAATATTTTCAATCCCGGCAAAAAGGTTAACGGCACCCTCGAGTACTTGGAATCTCATATTGCTCGCGAATAATCTTATCCACACTTTTAAGATTTTGACCAATAATTATCTCCAAAAAATATTTTTCTGTGTATAATATTTTATATGAACTTTGGTGAACATTTAACGATTGATGGATATGGCGGGAAAGAAGAACTGCTTGATAATAAAAACTTGGTATTGTCTTGTCTCAATGAGTTACCAAATCTTTTAGGTATGAGACAACTCTCCGAACCCATGATATTCCACGCTGAAGATAATGAAATAAAAGATCCAGGTGGTTGGACTGGCGTCGTGGTTATAGCAGAAAGCCATATTAGCGTGCATACTTTTCCTAAAAGAGGTTTTGTAACGGCAGATGTCTATACCTGTAGAAATAACATGGATACTGATTTTATTGTTAATTTTTTTAAAGATAAGTTTGCTTTAAAAGATATAGAGACTAATTTCATCAAGCGCGGCACCAGATATCCGACAAATAATACTAGTTGATTTTGTACGCTAAAAAGAATAAAATGGGCGTATGCTTACCTTAAAGGTAGAAATACGGGATAAACAGACCAAAGCGAAAGCGGTCAGAAAAGCGGGAAAAATTCCCGCAGTCTTTTATGGTAAAAAGGAAGCATCCACGCTTATCTCCATACCTAAAGTTGATTTTTTAAAAGTCTGGGAAGAAGCGGGAGAATCTAGCGTAGTCAATCTAGAAACACCGACCGGAAGCAAAGAAAGTTTGATTCAAGATGTAGACCTAGATCCTGTATCAGGCAACCTTCGCCATGCAGATTTTTACGTTTTCGAGAAAGGCCATAAAGTGGAAGTGGAACTGCCTATTGAGTTCACCGGGGTCTCTCCGGCAATAAAAGACCTAGGAGGTATACTGATGAAAGTGCTCCACAAATTGAAGGTGGAAGCGATGCCGAAAGATTTACCGCATAGCATTGAATTAGACATTAGCACTTTAGTGAATTTCGGCGATCAAATTATCGCTCAAGATATTGCTTTACCGACAGGTGTAGAGCTTAAAGAAAATCCAGAAGAAGTAGTCGCTCTAATTAGTGCTCCACGTGAAGAGAAAGAAGAGGAAGTGACAGCCCCAGTAGACTTGTCAGAAATAGAAGTGATGAAAAAAGGTAAAGTTGAGGAAGAAGAAACTATTGAAACTAAAGAAAGTGAAGCGAAAAAAGAGACACCTCCAGTTTAATCTATCTGAAACAATTTATGCCCTATCGTTCATTCTGGGCTTTTTGATTGTACCAAACCATAGTTTGGCACAGAGTATCTGTACCGATCAAATTACAGGCAAGAATCGAGATCAACTTGAAGCGGAACTTGAAGCTTGCAACAAAGAGATCGAGCAATGGACCAAAACTCTCAATGAGACCAAAAACGACAGCGCTTCATTTACCAGAGATATTACGGCACTAACAGCCAAGATTAACGCTGCTCAAGCCAAAATCAAAGGTAAAAATATTGCCATTACCAATTTGACAAAAGATATTGCAACCAAACAATCAGAAATTTCCGTATTGAACACTCGCCTCATGAACAACAAGAAAGCGGTGGCCGATATTCTGCGCAAAACAAACGATATTAATTCTTATTCCTTGGTTGAAGCGATGCTCTCTGATAAGAATCTTTCTGAATTCTTTGTGGATATCGATACTTACGCCTCAACCGAACGGGCCCTTGCCAGTCTATTTGCCGAATTACGCACAATCAGAACTCTAACGGAATCGGAAAAAGCGACTTTAGATAAGAAGCGGGAAGCCGAAGCGGCTGCTCGCGCTGCTATGGAGAAGGCTAAGAAAGAAGTTGAGGTGGACCAAGCGGAGAAAAAAACTCTTTTGGCTATAAATAAGACCAAAGAAAAAACTTACGAACAAGTGCTGGCTGATAGACAGGCTAAGGCGGCCAAGATTCGGTCGACACTCTTTCCTCTTCGTGATGCTGGGCCCATCGAGTTCGGCGATGCTTTACGATACGCGGAAAATGCCAGCGCTAGAACTGGCGTGAGAGCGGCTTTTATATTGGGTATCTTTGCCACAGAATCTGGGAAGGGTAGTGATGGCACTTTTGGCAGAAATATTGGACAATGTCTCTTGACTAATACGCCCAACAAAGGGGATGGGAAAGGCAGAAATACAGGCACTTATTTATCTCAAGTAATGAAAGGCAACAGAGATGTTGACCCATTCATTGAAATCACAAAAAAGCTTGGTCTCGACTCATATGCGCAGCCAGTCTCATGTCCTCAATCTGGCGGCTATGGAGGCGGAATGGGACCGGCGCAATTTATTGCCTCTACCTGGAAAGGTATGGAGTCTGCTATCAATCAAGCCACTGGCAAGTCTATATCAAATCCATGGGACCCTGCTGACGCCTTTATGGCATCCGCATTATATTTGCGAGACTTAGGGGCCAATACCCAAGACTGGACCAACGAACGCACCGCTGCTTGTAAGTATAATTCTGGAAGAACTTGTTATGTAAATGGCAGGGCGGGACCGGGACTGGGTTATGGTAACATCGTAATGGCAAATGCTGCGACCATCCAACAAGATATCGATTTCTTGCAAGACCTCTAATTTTCTGATAGAATAAGGTCCAAATGAAAAAAGGGATTCATCCGAGCGTTTACAGACCAGTGCTTTTTATCGATAACTCTGACGGCACGGAATTTATTATTCCCTCCACAGTGGTGACCAAAGAGACTGCCAAAGCTAAAGTGGACAAGAAAGAATATCCCGTGTTTCGGGTTGAAATTTCTTCCGCGACACATCCTTTTTATACCGGCGAGGTTCGTACCTTGGATACTGCTGGCAGGGTTGAACGCTTTAAACAAAAACGGGCTAAGGCTAAGAAATGATGGATTGGCAAGAGTGGAAAAAAAGTCAAGAGAATGCGGAAACAGAAGAATTTCCCAATGAGATAATTCTTGAGGTGCGTGCTGGCGCCGGGGGAGAGGAGGCGGCGCTCTTTGCCAAAGAATTGGCTAACATGTATATCCTCTATGCCGGGCTTAAAAATTGGGGTGCAAAAGTGCTTTACATATCTGAAAGCGCTCTTGGCGGATACAAGGAAGCGGCCGTAGAAATTAAGGGGCAAGGAGTTTATGAAAAATTACGTTTTGAGACGGGAGTTCATCGTATCCAACGAATACCGGAAACAGAAAAAATGGGTCGGGTGCATACTTCCACGGCATCAGTGGCAATTTTGCCGATTCGCAAGAAAACTAGTATAGAGATAAAGCCGGGGGATCTTGAGATAGAATTTTCCCGTTCAGGAGGCGCTGGTGGGCAGAATGTCAATAAAGTAGAAACGGCGGTAAGAATTATCCACAAACCAACCGGTATTGATGTACGCTCGACAGCGGAAAGAAGCCAGTTAAAGAACCGTGAGAAAGCCATGAGTATTCTCATCGCAAAACTTGAAGCCAAGAAAAATGAAGAGGAATCGACCAAACAATCTCTCAATCGCAAAATCCAGATTGGCACTGCCGATCGTTCGGAGAAAATCCGCACCTATAACATTCTCCAAGACCGAATAACCGACCACCGCATTAAGAAATCTTGGCATAATATCGAGAGAATTTTAAAGGGAGAAATTGAACCGATAATAGGGACTATGAAAGAATATGGAGAATCTATTGTATAAAACCGGCTTTTCTGTTAGACTTTATACCCTATATGGAAAAAACAAATAAAGCTTCAGTCGTCGGGAAGGGCGCCTTTGACGCTCTTTTTTCTGTCGGAGCCCATTTCGGTTTTGTGAAATCTCGCAGGCATCCTTCGGCCAAACCATTCATCTTTGGTTCTAAGAATAATATTGAAATTTTCAATCTTGAGAAAACAAGCAAAGAGTTGGAAAAAGCTCTTGCTTTTGTGGAAGGGAAGGGAAAGGAAGGAGTAATGGGTCTTTGGGTCGGGGGCAAAAGTGAGGCTAGAGAAGCTATCATGAAGGCGGGCCGTGAACTTGAGATGCCATATGTTGCCGGCCGGTGGATTGGGGGAACTCTTTCAAACTTTTCGGAGATCAAGAAACGTATTATTCGGCTAGAAGACTTAACTCTGCAAAAAGAAAAGGGCGAGCTTAGCAAATATACTAAAAAAGAGCGTCTACTTTTTGATCGCGAAATTGAAAAACTTTCTATCTATTTCGGAGGACTCTCCCGTTTAAAAGCTTTACCGAAGTTTCTGGTAATCATTGACCCAAAGAAAGAATATATAGCCGTCGCCGAGGCGAGAAAGATTGGCATTCCTGTAGTGGCCCTTGCCGGTTCTGATACCAATCTCTACGAGCTTAATTATGCCATCCCGGGTAACGACTCTTCGAGACAAAGCATTGCTTTCATCCTTAAGGAACTAGTTACTGCATACAAGAAGGGGAAAGAAACACAAAAAATAGAACAATAATTCTCAAAAATGATCACCATGGAAGAAATTAAAGCTCTGCGCGAAGAAACTGGCCTATCTATCATGCAGTGTAAGACCGCGTTGGAAGAGGCGGGCGGGGACAAAAATAAGGCTATCGTCCTTCTCAAAGAGAAAGGTGCCGAGATCGCCAAGAAGAAAGGGGTTCGCAGTCTGGCTGCGGGTGTGGTGGTATCATATATTCATGCCGGTGAAACGATTGGAGTAATGCTTGAACTTCTCTGTGAGACTGACTTTGTAGCCAAAAATCCAGAATTTAAATCTATTGCTCGCGATATAGCCATGCACATTGCCGCGATGTCTCCCGCCGACACGACTACACTACTTGAACAACCTTTCATTAAAGATACCGAGAAGAAAATTAGCGATCTCATTAACAACACAGTGCAAAAATTCGGTGAGCGCACCGAAGTGGGGCACTTCGTTCGCTTCTCTATCAATTAACGCAAAATTATTGCGATATGATGTCCGTCATTATTTTCAATATTTCCGGTCTGGCGATGATACTCTTGCTTATTGCCAAGAAGGTGGAAGAGAAACGTCGAAAGCCATTCTTCATTTCAAATGTCATCTCAAAAGGCGATACTCATATTCGAGGACTCTATCTCAGAATGGTCCACTTTTATTCCGAGGGTAAGGAAAAAACTTTACTACTCCTCAAGAGACGCATCCCTTTGCATTCAAGAAATTCCTTGAACAAGTTGTTTTCTTTTCTTAGAGAAAAACGAGAGCGGTATATTAACGAAATGCGAGACTCAAGATTATTAAAAAAACCAGACGGCATATCAGAATTTTTCAAAAATATGTCCGACATAGAGAAGGGGAACGGGGAAATAAACGACGTCTATGAAGACGCCCGCCAGAACGACTCTGTCGGGCTGGGTTCTCAAAACAGCGAGGAAGAGGTAAAGTAGAGCAGTAAAGCCACCTTAGCTCAGTTGGTAGAGCGCCACTTTTGTAAAGTGGATGTCGTCAGTTCGAATCTGACAGGTGGCTCCAGTTTTGTAGAAAAAGATACAGTATGGAAAAACAAAATGGGGTGAAAGTAGGATTTGCCTATCATTGCACCAGAAAAACCTGCTATAATTTTAATATAAGTAAATAAAAGTTTGGTCGCATAAAATTAATCAATCTTTACTTTAAAAATATGCAAAATATTCTTGAAAAAATAAAACCGACACTCAATAAAGTTTTGAGCATCTTTTGGCTTATTGCCATATCACTTTCCATAATAGGCATCGCGCTTGCCGATACTCCCGATCCGGGCCATGACTTTTCAGCAATCGGCGGAGGTGTGGCCCAAGGCGATATTCTTTATGGCGATGCGACCGACAGCCTCTCGGCTCTTGCCAAAAATGAGAGTGCTACCCGTTATCTCTCCAACACCGGCGCAAGCAACAATCCCGCGTGGGCGCAGGTTGATCTTTCAAACGGTGTGACCGGCAACCTTCCGGTGACAAACTTAAATAGCGGCACCGGCGCCGGTGCTTCAACTTTTTGGCGAGGAGATGGGACATGGACCGCGCCATCCGCCGCTGTCAATATTCAAACCATTACTTCAGATAATGACTGGACCAAGCCAAGCGCAGGCACGGTCGCCCTCATTGAATTATGGGGTGGTGGCGGGGCTGGTGGTCGTGGTGGAAACGCGGATGCTGGCGGCGGAGGCGGAGGCGGCGGTTATCTTCAAGTTGTGGTTCCTTTGTCATCCCTTGCTGGCACAGAAACATGCAATGTTGGCGAAGGTGGCGCGGCGGTAACCGCGGATGAAACTGACGGTGGCGTAGGTGGAAACACAACCTTTGATGTATTCACTATTTACGGCGGCGGCGGTGGTGAAGGAGCTACGGCTGCTGATGGTGGCGGAGGTGGGGGAGGAGGAGTTTGGGGCGCAGGAGGTACTGGTACAGGGGATGGAGCAACGGGTGGAGTGGGTGGTATAGGATGCGGTACTGCTGCGGCAGGAGTTGCGGAGAAATTATTTGGGGATATGTGCGGCGGCGGAGGAGGAGATAACGCTGGAAATGGTGGTTGGGGAACTTGGGGCGGAGGCGGTGGAGGCGGCGGACAAGATAACGGGACTGCATATAGCGGCGGTAACTCTTTGTATGGCGGCGGGGGTGGCGGGGGGGGAGATGGCGCTGGAGCTCCGGAAGGTGTTGGAGGAACTTCTGTATTCGGAGGAGCTGGTGGCGCTGGTAATACAGCCACAACTCCGGCTACAGGAGGAACGCAGCCCGGTGGCGGAGGTGGTGGATCGGAAGCGGCCAACTCGGGCAAGGGTGGAGATGGGCAATGTAAAATTACAGTGTGGTAATTAAAGTTTTTAAGTTTTGTAACAGACAAGCTTTATGTTAAAAAAAGTGTTTCTGCTTATTTTTGTATTTATCGTCGCTTTTTTAGCGGGAGTGGGGTTATTGAAAGTTGCATATGCTGGCACGCTTTCATGCACGATTCGCACAAGCGCGTGTAGCGG
>MHVR01000005.1:4215-5748 GCA_001825315.1 Candidatus Zambryskibacteria bacterium RIFCSPHIGHO2_02_FULL_43_14 | reverse complement strand
GATTTTCGAAATGCAGAACACGACAAACTCCCACGCCGGCCTGCCGGCCGCGAGTTATAACAATCTCGTCTGCTGTAGCGGAGTAACCGATCTGGGGAATTCTTGCTCCGGTACGTTCGCAACCGTGCTAAAGCTGTCGGGAACAACTAACGCGCACATTCAGCAGACCGGAAGCTACGCGCAGAGTGCCTGCATCCAAGCACCATCGGGCGGCAGTGTTTCGATTGGTTATCAGTCAACCAACTGCAGTGGCTTTGATACTACACTTGCTTCCATGTCGGGTGCCTCCAATGCGCATGTGGGGAATACGACTGCGTACACCACGAAAATTTGCGCGACAGCGGCCGCGGCCGCTCCGGTATATTCAGTATCGATCACGAGTAGTGGCGTCGTTGAATACGGTTTTGTAGAACTAAGCACGGCGTCAAGCACTGTCGGCAATGGCTACACGCAAACAGCAAAGAATGATGGCAATACGACCGAAAAATTAAATGTTAAATCTTCAAATGCGACAGGTGGGACGACGTGGACACTTGCCGAGGCCATTGAAACCAATCAATACAAACATGAATTCTCAACTACGACCGGCTCAAGGTGGGATGTCATGCCGGATAGTGATACTTATGTAACCGCGCATCATACAGTCGTCGTGGACGGCACGGTCGACTTTGACTTTCGATTGACAACACCCAGTGCGTCCGCGGATTATCAGCAAAAATCTATTACAATTACCGTGCAGGCGGTAGCACCGTGATTGGAATTTGGAATATAGAATTTTGAATATGGAATTATCGAAAAAGAAAATACAATCATTTACGGACTTGGAGGTGTGGCAAAAATCACACAAGCTTGTGTTGCTTGTATATAGCAATACAAAAAATTTTCCAAAGGAAGAGCTTTTTTCCCTGACTTCTCAAATGCGACGTGCGGCAGTTTCCATAACATCAAATATTGCTGAAGGGTTCGCGCGACAAGGTTTTAAAGAAAAATTGCAATTTTATTGTATCGCAGTCGGTTCATTAACTGAATTGCAAAATCAACTCTTGATAGCCAAAGATTTGGATTATATAAACCAAGCAGAATTTGAGGGAATTGTCGAACAAGCCACAAGCGCTCACAAACTTCTCAACAGTTTTATCTCAAAAACAAAAACATTCATCCGGTAGAATGGAATCTAGAATGTGGAACTTAGAATCTGGAATATGAAGAAAAACGACATAAAATAAAACAAAATCCTCACCTTATGAAATTCTCTACATTCCAAATTCTACATTCCAAATTCCACCCTTGGGGTTATCCACATAAGCTCATATGGTAATAATACATAAATAAATATAGAATTATAAAGTTACTATAAGTATGTTCTAAAAAAAACTATGAATATTTCGGCTTTTATAAAAGATTTTCGTTTTACTGTCCTTGCGGGAGGGGTGATGGTGATTGTCTTTACAGTCATTTGGGGTCAAAACATACGAGCGGCTGAAACTGCCCCTATCGCGGCAACAGTGTCAGCAGTCAATTTAGCCGTATCTG
>MHVR01000005.1:1221-4184 GCA_001825315.1 Candidatus Zambryskibacteria bacterium RIFCSPHIGHO2_02_FULL_43_14 | reverse complement strand
CGCACTCAATACCGCCACCGGAACTGCAACATACGATGACCAAACGCAAACCGTTTCAAATGACGGTTCCAATGCTGTAATAAATGTAAAGTCGGGAAATGCAACCGGCGGCACGACGTGGACGCTCGGCACCTCTCCTGGCTCCGATACGTTCAAACTCGAAGTATCTACTACGACCGGTTCAACCTATATGACCTTCCAAGCGACGGACACGTATCTAACCGCATCATCATCGTCCGCTTCTCTTACTAGCGGCCCACTTGATTTTCAATTTACAACACCAACCGTCTCCACTGACTTCGTACAAAAATCACTCACCATCACCGTTCAGGTAACATCGCCGTAGTGTTATAAGTGTTATAATTAAGCACGTGAATACATCATATTTTCGTATACAGAGAAACCTGTTTCTTTTTGCGTTCATCGGTTTTACATTCTTTTCTTTCTCTGATACTATGTCGGCGAAAATCGGCGTCGGCATGGGTGCGGGCGAAATTCGGCTCACCGAGCCGGTGAAGCTCGGCGGTATCTACGAACTACCGAACATACGCATATTCAATACGGGTGATGAGGTAACAACATATGGAATGGGAGTCGCCTTCCATCAGGATTATCACCAACTTCGTCCCGCCAAAGAGTGGTTCTCGTTTAGTCCGTCAACATTCATCATCAATCCAGGAGAAAGTCAGGAGGTAAAAATTACAATGCTTGTCCCCCTGAAGGGAGAACCCGGCGACTATTTTGCATTCATTGAGAGTGGTCCGGTACCGACAAATGCTCCGGGTACTTCAGTCGGTGTTGCGGTTGCTACCAAACTTTTCTTTACACTCGTGCCAGCGAATATCTTTCAGGCGATTGGTTTTCGTGTCTCTAGTTTCTTTGAGACCTACTCACCGTGGTCGTGGGGAGGACTTGGGCTCGTCATACTTATTGCATTGTTCGTGATTGTGAGGAAATTCTTTTCTTTCAATATCGCGGTGCGTAAACAATGATTTTCACTTCATGATTACATCTCATGACAGAGAACCATCCTCGTATCAATCTTTTGTGGACAGCTGTTCTTATCGCTATCATACTTTTTCTACCCACCGTATGGACTCACGCAGTAAATACAACCATTAGTGCCACAGTCAAAATTACTGTGTGTGGAGACGGTATTGTCGAAAGCCCAGAACAATGCGATGGTTCAAGTTTGAACGGCGCTTCTTGTACGACGCAGGGTTTTACTGGCGGTACTCTCTCTTGTTCATTTGCCTGTGAATTTAATACCTCTTCTTGTACGTCCGGCTCTTCTGGTGGCTCTGGTGGAGGAGGGGGTGGAGGAGGCGGAATTGTTTCGACCCCATCCACCAATGCAGTGTTTTCCGGCAAAGCATATCCGGGAAGTGCCGTAACCTTGCTCAAAGACGCACAGATTACGGCGACAACCATAGCTGGGCCGGATGCAAATTTTCAGATAAGTATTTCTGGACTTTCGGGCGGTAGTTATATTTTCTCTCTGTATGGTAAAGATTCTAACGGTATACGCTCCTCACTTTTCACATTTCCAATAACTGTTACAACAGGCGTGACGACTAATATAACCGGCATATTCATTGCGCCGACCATTGCGACAGACAAAAGTGAAGTCAGACGCGGAGACAACATTGTTATCTTCGGCCAAACAGTACCGGCTTCCGAGGTGACCATAAGTGTTAATTCCGAAGAAGAGTTTTTTATGAAGAAAATCGCCGATGCGACTGGCACGTATCTTCTCAATTTTGATACATCGGTGCTCGACATGGGACAGCATCTGACGAAATCAAAGGCGGCTTTGAATGACGAGATAACTGCATTCGGGAAAGTTGCTGGTTTTACTGTCGGAACTAAGAATGTTTTAGCGGGATTACTATCAGTATCTAAAAAGGGAGACTTAAACAAGGATGGTAAGATAAATCTTGTGGATTTTTCTATTGCCGCATTTTGGTATAAACGCGCATTAAACATCACATTCAAGCCACTCGAAATCGAGCATTTAAACGGGGACGGTAAAGTTGATCTGGTTGATTTCAGCATCATGGCATTCCATTGGACTGGCTAAAATACTATGAACATTTTTATAAAAACATTCACCGTCATTTTCCTACTTTTACCAGCGTCCGTTTTTGCGACAACAGCCGTGGTGGAAATTAATACTGATGATCAGAATATCAATGCTCTTGAAGGAACACTGATTTTACCAGAGAGTGCGAATGTTCGCGAAATTCAGACCGGCAATTCAGTTATTTTGATATGGATTGAAAAACCGCATCAAATAGAAAACATTATTTCTTTTGCTGGTATAACGCCGGGCGGTTTTTCCGGCATATATCCGGTCTTTACCATACATGGAGTATTTACAAAGGAGGATATTGAACAGATACGGTTTGAATCGGTTCTCGCACTCAAAAACGATGGTACTGGAAAAAACACGCCAGTTAATATGTCCCTTTCTCTTGTCGCATTTAAGGCGGATGCTGAATTACCAGAGGAATTTACTCCAACTATTGCAACTGATCCGAATATATTTGATGGAAAACACTTTTTGGTTTTTGCAACGCAAGACAAAAATTCCGGCATTGACCGATACGAGGTGCGGGAAGGCAGATGGGGATGGTTTAAGGAAGCTGAGAGTCCGCATCTCTTGAAGTATCAGCGACTTGATAGAGACGTGTATGTCAAAGCGATAGATAATACTGGAAACGAAAGAATGGTTATTGTGTCCGCGCGTGCATACGGCGCATGGTTGGAGAGTTACGGATTATTCGCTATACTTATAATGATAGTCTTTGTTGCGCTTACATATAATATAAAAAGATATGGCTACGATTTATAAAATAATTTTTTCTTTCGCGCTGTTCTCGCTCGCACCACTTTCAACTTATGCGGCAACCTTGAATTTTTCACCGCCATCGGGTTCGTATGGAGTCGGGAGCACGTTCTCG
>MHVR01000005.1:0-1212 GCA_001825315.1 Candidatus Zambryskibacteria bacterium RIFCSPHIGHO2_02_FULL_43_14 | reverse complement strand
TCTCAATTTCAAAAACGGGCTCTATCTTCTCCCTGTGGCCCGCAGAGCCGTCCTTTTCCAACAGCGCCGGCACAGTCAGTTTTGAGGGAATTGTGTTGAATCCCGGGTATACGGGTGCAAATGGGAAAATCCTTTCCATTACTTTTCGAGCGCGAAACGCTGGACAGGCAAATCTAAATCTCTCCTCCGGCTCGATCTTGGCAAACGATGGCACGGGCACGAATATACTAAATGGGATGCGGGTTGCAGTCTTTACACTCATAAATGCCGGAGAAACGCCGCCTACCCCACCTGTGATAGAAACAGTGTCTACCGCTACAAGCAATGCGCTTGGCATAACATCAGCGACTCATCCGGATCAAACGAAATGGTATGCAGACAACACTCCAGAGTTTTCATGGGAATTGCCGCAGGGCACGCTTGAAGTACGTACACTCATCGGCAAGAACCCATCGGGAGTTCCGTCCATCTCTTACATTCCACCAATCTCAAAAAAGAAAGCTGACGAGCTTCCGGACGGAACGTATTACTTCTCACTGCAAGTTCGCACCGCTAACGGCTGGAGCGCAATTTCGCGATATCGCGTAAACATTGACACAACCCCACCAAAAACATTCTCTATCGTCTTCCCGCATGGAAACATTGGATGGGAGCCGCAACCGGTTGTGTTCTTCAATACGATAGACAATGAATCGGGAATAAGTCACTACGATATAAAAGTGGGAAGCGACGCAAAGCCCGTCAAAACCGCTCCCGTGGCAACATCCAATCCTTATGTGCTCCCGCCGCAGGTTCCCGGCAACTACACACTTTTAGTTACGGCGGTAGACAACGCGGGAAATGTACGAAACAGCTCGGCAGAGTTTACTGTTGAAGCAGTTGACGCACCAACAATTACCTACTATCCGGAAATCATGGAGGAGGGAGATATTTTGAAAATACGCGGAACGACGTATCCAAACTCCGACGTCACTGTCTACATCCGAGAAGGCAACACGTTAGTATCAGAGGAATATACTAAGAGTAATCCCAGCGGTGATTTCGTGCTAGTGGTCGCCAGAAAACTTGACTCCGGTACATACACCTTTACAGCGCGTGTGAAGGACGATCGGGGAGCGCAAAGCGCCGAGACTTCTCCGCTTACTGTTTCAGTACGATCGGAATTTGTCGCAGGTTTTGTGAGTTTTGTTTTGAAGTATTTATCTGCGGCCA
>MHVR01000004.1:12468-52176 GCA_001825315.1 Candidatus Zambryskibacteria bacterium RIFCSPHIGHO2_02_FULL_43_14 | reverse complement strand
ATCCGGACGTGTTTGAAAAAGATTCGGAATTTCGGGATGCCTCGCGGGTGGCGATGGAAAAATTTCAGGAAATCGCTCCAGACGAGCTCGCGAAGATGCACAACAATTTCATCCGCGCCTCCGGTGGCAAGTTTCCGGAGAAGGCAGAATCGGAACCTGTTTCAATCGGTCAGGTGTTGGAAAAGGGGAGTCGCTTGGCAAAATTGCGAGAGAAGCACACCAACGCTTACGGTCGGTGGAGAGAAGGTGAAGAGAAAGAATTGGCCGAATGTTTTAATAAAGGAGAGTCAATCAGAAGTCTCGCCGTAAAATTCGGCCGCCAGCCGGGCGGTATCCGCTCTCGGCTAATCAAACTGAGTTTGATCGAAGACGATTATAAAAAATTCAAAAAATTGTAACGTCTATATTATTCTCTCATTCTCACGAATGAACGAATGTGATAGAATAAATACATGAAAGAAAGAGACTTGGAGCGCATATTAAAAGCCCTGGCCAATAAAAGACGTCTGGTGATTATTTCATTCTTGAAGAAAGATAAAGAAGCGAATGTTGGCGAAATTGCTGGGGCTATCCATCTTTCATTCAAATCCACATCTAGACATCTTGCCGTCCTATTCGGGGCGGGGATATTAGATAAAGAACAGAGAAGCTCGGAAGTATTCTACAGATTAAATGATTCCATCCCGGGTATATTCTTTCCCATCATAAAATGTCTATGATTCTCTAATTCGTGAGAATGAACGAATCATGGTGGTATTTAAAATTGCGATGGAGTTATCATTAAATTACTGCTAAAATAGATTTTATTAATATGAACAAGAAAATACTACTCTCGGGAGTCAAGCCTACCGGCAGGCCGCACATTGGGAACTACTTTGGCGCCATGAAGCAGTTTGTGGAGTTGCAGGATTCTTACAATAGTTATATTTTTATTGCGGATTTGCATGCTTTGACCAGTGTCCAAAATAAAGATGAGCTGCGGGAGAATATCCTTGGCGTATTACTTGATTATCTTGCTATTGGTCTTGATCCAGAGAAGGTGACACTCTATAAGCAATCAGATGTACCACAAGTGACGGAGCTCACTTGGATCCTCAATTGTCTTACGACCGTGCCTTATCTATCGCGAGCACATGCTTACAAAGATGCCATTGCTAATGGCAAAGAACCGAGTGTGGGATTATTTGATTATCCAATTTTGATGGCGGCCGATATCATCATCCAAGATGCCGATGTGGTGCCGGTGGGACAGGATCAGAAACAACATATCGAGATTGCTCGTGATATGGCACAGAAGTTTAATAGTACTTTCGGAGACACCTTTAAATTACCAGACTCTTTGATTCTCGAAAATCTTGCCACTATACCCGGTACTGATGGTCGGAAAATGAGTAAGAGTTACGGTAATACCATTGAACTTTTTGCTACTGATGAAGAGATAAGTAGATCAGTCATGAGTATTGTGACTGATTCTTCCGGTGAAAAACCGGAAAATGTTTATGCTATCCATGCCTTGCTTAAAGATAAAGAGTCGTTGGATAAGTTGTATGAAGAAAAGAAAGGTCAGTACAAAGAACTCAAAGAAGTTTTGATAGAAGATTTGAAAAAATTTATCACACCGATGCGTGAGAAGCGCGTCGAACTGGCGAAGGATAAAAAATCGGTGCTCGAAGTATTGAAAGCGGGAAGTGACAAAGCTCGTGCTCGGGCAGAAAAGAAGATGGAAGAAGTAAGAGAAAAAGTAGGACTTAAATTATCATGATCCAAGGATTCGTACATGCTCTGCGGATACAGTCGAAGATTATCTTCGTTATTGTGCGTAATTTGAAAGGTCTGACGCAGGTTGTTGTCACTGCCGATAATGCGGAATTTGAGACCGCGAAAGGCTTGTCTCTCGAATCAGTTATCAGGGTAACGGGGGAGATGAAAGAGGCGCCGCAAGCGCCGGGTGGGAGTGAGATGCATCCGGAGAAAATTGAGGTTTTGAGCAAAGCCAATCCGGAGTTGCCGATACCAGTGGTGGTGAAGGGTAATGATGAGGAAACCGAAGCGCCGACACGTTTCGACTATCGTTGGCTTGACTTGAGAAAGCCAGAAAAAACAAAAATTTTTAAAGTTTGGACTGAATTTGAAAAGGGTTGGCGTAAATATTGGGATGAAAACAACTTTATACAGCTTTATCCGCCAGTATTAATGTCTACACCATCGGAGAGCGGGGCAGAAGTGTTTGAGGTGAACTACTTCGATCGCAAAGCATACCTTGCACAATCGCCGCAATTCTACAAACAGATGGCCATGGCGGCGGGGTTTGAGAAAGTCTTCATGATAGGACCAGTATTTCGCGCCGAAGAGTCATTTACCACAAGACATATGACCGAATTTACCGGCTGGGATTTCGAGATTTCCTATATAGAGAATCATCATAATGTCATGGATGCTGAAGAAGAAATGATTGTGGAAGGATTTAAAGCGCTTAAAGAAGCTCAATTTCACTTGGAAGTTGAGCTTCCAAGTAGACCGTTCCCGAGAATTACAATGCTTGAAGCGAAGAAAATTTTAGCAGGACTGGGTATTGCGTCTGAAGAAGAACACGATCTATCTCCGGAAGAGGAAAGGGCTATTTCAGAATACGTGCTCGAGGAATATAAACATGAGTTTGTGTTTATTATCGATTATCACAAATCTAAAAGCGCCTTTTATCATATGCGTTTAGAAGAAGGTTCTGATAGAAGTCGAAGAGCAGACTTACTCTATAGAGGCATTGAAGTAACGACGCTTGCTCAACGTGAACACCGTTCAGAAATTCTTGAGGCGCAAGTAAAAGAGAAGGGGATGAATCTCGAACCATTGAAAGACTACCTAAACTTCTTCCGTTATGGTTGTCCACCACACGGTGGCGCTGGTATCGGTCCTGCTCGCTTTATCATGAAAATTCTCGGCCTTCCAAACGTCCGCGAAGCCACCTATCTCCCTCGCGATGTTAAACGCTTGAATCCCTAATACGGTTATACATAATAATAATCCTATAGGATTATTATTATGTATTATGCAACTGTACAAAATCGAATTTTGTACAAGTTGGAAAGAGTTTGGTGAAAAAGCTATAATAGCGAGGTGAAAGAAGGCTCATATACTGTCAAAACGCAAGTTTTCGAAGGTCCTTTGGACCTTCTTCTTGAACTGGTTACTAAGAGAAAACTCTTTGTTAATGATGTTTCGCTTTCGCAAGTGACGGACGATTTTATTCAATATCTCGAGAAGCATGAAGAGTTTCCGATGGGAGAATCGGCCGAGTTTATCGTTGTTGCTTCGACTTTGATGCTCATTAAGTCTCGTTCTCTTTTGCCTCAGATTCGACTTACGGACGAAGAGGAAGAGAGTATTCATGACTTGGAAAATCGCTTGGTTCTCTATGCTTGGGTTAAAGAATTGGCCGTTGGCCTAAAAAACATTTTCGGTAAACAAATTATTTTTGAGAAGATTCCCAATAAGAATCCGTTGATAGTTTTCTCTCCCGATTCAAAAACTAATACCAAAAATCTCCTTCTCGCTCTCGAAAGAGTCATCGAATCTCTGCCGAAGAAGGAGATATTGTCGAAAGTGATAGTCAAAAAGGTTATCAGTTTGGAAGAAATGATAGAAAAACTGGCGGAGCGCATAAATTGTGCGAGCAAACTCAACTTCAAAGAACTCCATAATACAAAAGGGCGTATGACCCATGAGAAAAAAGTTTCTATCATCGTAGGGTTTCTGGCAATGCTTGAGCTTGTCAAACGAGGCGCTATTCGCGTAACACAAGAGGGTCGGGGAGATATTGAGATAGAAAATGAGATTATCAGCACACCGGTGTATGTTTAGGAATAAAGAATAAAGAATAATGAATTTAGAATCCAAAATTGAATCAATGCTCTTTTTCAAAAACGAGCCGGTCTCGATAATCGAGCTTGGGAAATTGTTGGGAGAGAAAATCGATGTCGTGAGAATTGCGCTTACGAATCTGCAGGATTTTTATAAAAATCGCGGGATAGTGATAGTCTCGGACGGTGAGTATGTCAATTTTGGCACGCATCCGAATGTTAGCAGTCTTATCGAAAATCTACAGAAAGAAGAATTTTCTCGTGAGCTTGGCCGGGCCGGTCTCGAGACTCTTGCCATCGTGTTATACAAAGGCCCAGTTTCCCGCCGCGAAATTGATCATATTCGCGGAGTTAATTCGAGTTTTATCCTACGCACTCTCTTAATCAGAGGGCTTGTAGAACGTAGTGACCCCGTCGCGGCGGGGCAAGAAGTCAGAGACAGGAGCTATAATTACAAGCCAACACTAAAACTCTTAGAATATCTCGGTATCACTCATCGTGAAGATTTGCCGCAATACCAAGATGCTTTCAAGAAGATTGAGGAATTCGTGGCTATCTCCCCGACAGAACAAAATGAATAATCATCCCCTCACTGACCGCAGTTCTGAAATAAGACTTTTCATACTCCTAGCTGTGGTTTTGACTTTACTCCTTATTGTATCTTTTATTTTTGGTCTGAAAGTGAAAAGGGAAGACATTTCAGTGCCTTCAAAAGTTGCCTCCGAATTGTTTCCAACAGTTATCATTAGAGCTAAAGCTGTTTACATCTATGATATCCGTACCAAGACTGTCTTGTTTGCTAAAAATGAGAATACTCGCCTGCCACTAGCATCGCTCGCCAAGGTTATGTCAGCCTTGGTCGCCGAAGATTTAAGTCCCTTATACAGTACTATCACGGTAAGCGAAGAGGCACTACAAGCAGAAGGAGATAGCGGTTTCTACAAAGATGAGAAGTGGTCACTCAAAGATATTCTTGATTTCTCTTTGATAACATCCTCAAATGACGGTATGCGAGCCGTAGCTCTCTCGCTCGGGGCACTCTCGAAAGCGGAAATTAGTCCCAAGGAGATTATTAATGATTTTGTAGGAGAGATAAATCGCAAAGCGGGTGTTTTAGGCCTCAAGAACACATATTTCTGGAATGAAACCGGACTTGATGAATCGGATGTTAAAGGCGGTGCCTATGGTACTGCTAGAGATATAAGTTTACTTTTGGAATATATTCTCACACATCATCCCGCGCTCCTCGCGGCCACCAAAGAGGCCACTACTAGATTTCAGTCTCTCGATAATCGTTTGCATATGGCCACCAATACCAATGATCTTATTGCTGAAATTCCCGGGCTCTTGATTTCTAAAACCGGCTTTACCGATATCGCCGGAGGTAATTTAACAATTGTCTTTGACCCGGAGCTTGGCCGGCCGATTATTATCTCCATTCTTGGTTCTACTGAAGAAGGCAGGTTCGAGGATGTACGAATCCTCATTGCCGCAGTTATGGAATATATAAGCAACCCCGCCGCAGCGAGGCAAGCCAAATAAGATTATGTGCGGTATAACAGGCATTATTAATCCAAAAAGGCCAGAAATTATCAAAAAGATGACGGATGCTATCCGTCATCGCGGGCCCGACGACAATGGTTATTTTACCGACCAGTATCTTGCGCTTGGTATGAGACGGCTCTCGATTATTGATCTGGCTCGAGGTAAACAGCCTATAACCTCAAATGACGGACGATTTATAATCTTTTTTAACGGAGAAATCTACAATTATAAAGAGATTAAAAAAGAACTGGATGATTGTAAATTTGAAACGGATAGCGATACGGAAGTAATTTTAGCTGGATTTGTAAAGTGGGGAGAAAAAGTTTTATCGCGTCTGCGAGGCATGTTTGCGTTTGCTATTTATGATAAAGAAAAACACAAATTAATTTTAGCTCGGGACTTCTTTGGCATTAAACCGCTATATTATTTAAAAAATGGAGACCGAATAGTCGCTTTTTCTTCCGAAATAAAAAGTTTTCTCTCTCTTCCTGATTTCAAACCGGAGATTAATGATCGGGCAGTCTTCAATTATCTTTCTTTTCAGTACAATCCACTTGAAGAAACGTTTTTCAAAAATGTTTTTAAACTTCCACCTGCTCACTACATAATTTTGGACTTAGAAACAGGCGTCGCAGAGATAAAAAAGTATTGGCAATTCGAATTTAAACAAAACAATAATCTGGATGAAAAAAATACTAAAAACAAAATCCTCGAAGTGATGAAAGATTCGGTGACGCATCACATGATTGCCGATGTACCGATCGGTTCTTTTCTTTCCGGCGGTATAGATTCGAGTATCATTGCCACCTTGATGCAAAAAATCAGGGGTGAAAAAAAGATCGAAACTTTTACCGTCGGTTTCGAATCTCTGTCCGAGGGCAAGGAGGCCAGAGAAACTGCCGAGCCGCTTGAAACCCTACATCGCGAAATTTCCGTCGGTGCCGAAGAGTATTTCAAAGTTTTGCCTAAAGCCATATGGCATTTCGATGAACCGATAGCTGATCCATCAGCTATTGGTCTCTACTTTCTAGCCCGGGAAGCGGCCAAACATGTCAAAGTAGTACTCTCGGGCGAAGGTGCAGATGAGTTATTCGGTGGTTATAACATTTATCTTGAACCGTTTGCGCGCCGCTGGATTTCTTGGTTGCCGCGCTTTATCCTTCAGACTCTTGCTGATTTACCTTTTAGAGGTAGACACTATGCCGGACGAGCACTTTCAAAGTTGGAAGATTGGTACATAGGCAACGCCTCTGTATTCAATAAAAAAGAGGTTGGAAGATTATGGAAAGGTAATATGTCAAGGGTGACCCTTGACAGTTTATATGAAAAGACAACAAGTCTGAGTGACTCAACCAAGATGCAATATATCGATATCAATACCTGGTTGATAGGGGATATTCTAGCCAAAGCTGATAAAATGACTATGGCACACTCACTTGAGCTAAGAGTGCCGTTCCTTGATATTGAAGTAGCGAATCTTGCCGCCACTTTGCCGGATCGCTTTAAGTGGAGAGATGGTGCCACCAAATATCTTTTGAGAGAAACTTTCAAAAAAATTTTACCGGAATCGGTATGGCGAAGGAAGAAGCTAGGTTTTCCGACACCTATCAGAGATTGGTTTACCTCCGACCGAACCAAGTTATACAATACTATTCTCGAAAACTCATACATCAGGAAGCATATGGATACTATCTACATCAGGAAGCTTATAAATGATCACACATCTAAATTGAGTGATAATTCAAGAAAAATTTACCTCCTTCTCATGCTTGCCATCTGGTACAATGTTTTTATCGATGGCGAAAGGCCTTAATACATGGACATTATTAAAATCATTTTTCCAACAGTTCTAACTTTCTTCATTGGCATTTTTATCACACCATTCTTTTCCAGATATTTCTATCGATATAAGATGTGGAAGAAGTCATCAAGGACTAACGCGGATACTTCTGAAGCTTTTAAAAGTATTCATAATACCGAACATGAACTTAGCACTCCAAAAATTGGGGGAGTTATTATTTGGGTTTCCGTGCTTTTTACCGTCTGCATTATTTATCTTCTCTCGATCATCTGGCCGTCGGATGTAACTTTAAAGCTTAATCTCTTTTCGAGAAGTCAAACTCTGGTGCCACTAGGAACTTTTTTCTTTGCGGCATTTGTAGGACTGGCGGATGACCTATTACATATCTACGGTCACTCTAAATTTGCCCAAGACGCACTTATTTACCGCAAGATTAAAATTTTTCTGGTTACGCTTATTGGTTTTGTAATCAGTTTTTGGTTTTATTACAAACTTGATTTTAGCTCCGTCCATATTCCCTTCAACGGCAGTTGGGAACTTGGGGTGTGGTTTATTCCTTTTTTCATTATCGTGATGCTTGCCACATTCTCGACTTCTGTCATTGATGGCGTTGATGGTCTGGCCGGTGGAGTATTGGCGTCTGTTTTCACCGCTTTTGCTGTCATAGCCTTTATCAATAATCAAATTGACATATCAGCTCTCTCCGGCGCTATTGCTGGAGGTATATTGGCCTTTCTATGGTTCAATATACCTCCCGCACGTTTCTATATGGGTGAGACAGGGATGATGGCGCTCACAGTCGTCCTTGCAGTAATCGCATTTCTTACCGATTCTGTTCTCATTCTACCCATCATCGCGTTGCCTCTGGCGGCTACTACCGCTTCGGATATTATTCAAATATATGTCTATAAATTTTTTCATGGATATAGAGTGTTTAGAGTTGCGCCGCTTCATCATCATTTTCAGGCCTTAGGCTGGCCGAGAGAGAAAGTGGTTATGCGTTATTGGGTAGTTTCCGTTATTTCTGCTATTATCGGAGTTATCTTAGTGCTCATTAGTTAATGCTATAATTCGGATAATTATGGCTAGTCGTGCGAAAGTTGATAAACCGTTTTTGTTTATTTCTATCATTTTGATAATAAGCGGTTTTTTTATTTTCAGTTCAGCTTCTCTCGGTCTCTTAGCTAAAGAGAGTTCGAATTATTCCAGTATAGCTTTTTCTCAAACGGTTTTTGGGCTCTTTCTGGGGTCTGTGGCGATGATAGTGGCCTCACGTTTGGATGCCAAAATCTGGAAGAAATCCGCTTTCTATCTTCTGTTTGTGGCTATCGTTCTCAATATTTTAGTACTCGTGCCGGGGATCGGATTCGAACATGCCGGCGCTCGGCGTTGGATTATGATCGGTACCATATCATTCCAGACCTCCGAGGTATTGAAACTGGCTTTCATACTTTATTTTGCAGCTTGGGTCTCCGGGATCAAAGAGGGGATAAAGACTTTTCGTCTCGGTTTTCTGCCACTCCTAGTACTTTTAACCATCTCGGCTCTACTTCTCTTGAAACAACCGGATACTGACAATCTTATTCTCATGGTTATCGCCGGCACAGCGATGTTTGTGGCCGCGGGAGGGAAGTGGCGTTACGTTCTTTTTATCATATTGGCCGGCCTTTTAGGCATTACGTTTCTGGCTGTCACACGGCCATATGTTATGCAGCGCATTACCACTTTCTTTAATCCTCAAGTCGATGCTCTAGGAGCAAGTTTCCAAATCCAGCAGTCTCTCATAGCTATTGGTTCAGGCGGACTCTTTGGTCGCGGATTCGGACAAAGTATCCAAAAATTTACTTATCTTCCCGAACCGGTCGGAGATTCGATTTTTGCTGTAGCGGCTGAAGAGTTCGGTTTCGTTGGCAGTTTGTTCTTATTGATAATCTTTGTGCTCTTCACCACTCGTGGCCTTAAAATTGCTTCTCGTACTCCTAATATTTTTGCTAGACTGACTGTAGTCGGAATTGTTATAATGATTGTCTCCCAAGCATTCGTCAATATTGGCGCTATGCTTGGAGTAATTCCACTTTCGGGTATTACACTGCCTTTCGTCAGTCATGGCGGCACTTCTCTATTTTTTACCCTTTTTGAAGTGGGTATTATCCTCTCTGTTTCTAAAACCCGAGAATCCTAAATCTTTAATCCTTAATCATGCGTATTCTATTCACTGGTGGTGGCTCTGGGGGACACTTCTATCCCATAGTGGCTGTGGCCGAAGAATTAAACAGTCTTGCAAAAGAGAAGATGCTTCTTGAGCTTGAGCTCTTTTATATGTCTCCTACGCCATATAATCCCGGGGTTCTTTTTGAAAACGGTATTATTTATAAGAAAAATAGTGCTGGCAAATTACGTCATTACTTCTCCATTTTAAATTTTTTTGATATTTTCAAAATGGGATGGGGGACTCTAGTTTCACTTCATCAAGTTTATAAACTTTATCCCGATGTCGTTTTTGGCAAAGGTGGATATGCCAGTTTTCCGGTACTTTTGGCCGCATATATTCTACGCATACCGGTAGTCGTTCATGAGTCTGATACTGTGCCGGGCAGAGTAAATTTATGGGCCGGTAAATTCGCCAAGAGGGTCGCCGTTTCTTATAAGGAAGCTGCAGAATATTTTCCGGCAAATTCAGTGGCCTACACTGGTCAGCCAATTCGCAAAGATATCGCCATGCCGATTACCTCCGGCGCGCGCGAGTTTCTTAAGATTGAAGAAAATGTGCCTGTCGTTTTAGTTCTTGGCGGTTCGCAGGGGGCCGTAAAGATAAACAGCGTCATTCTTGAAAATCTTAAACTTCTGGTGGAGAAATACATCATCATCCATCAAGCTGGCAAAAATAATATCGTGGAAGTTAGAGCAACTTCGGAAGTGGTACTTACCAACTCTACTCATAAAGATAGATACAAAGTGTATGATTATTTAGACGCCTTAACTCTTCGCATGGCTGCCGGAGTTTCGTCGGTGGTTATCTCGCGCGCCGGCTCGACCATTTTCGAAATTGCTGGCTGGACAGTGCCATCGATAATCATTCCTATCAATGAAAAGGTCAGCCGAGACCAGCATTCAAACGCCTTTGCCTATGCTCGTGCCGGAGCATGCGAAGTGATAGAAGAAAATAATCTTACCCCTAACATTCTTTCTGCAGAAATTGAACGTTTGGTTACGAACGAAGTCGAGCGGGAAAAGATGAAAGTGGCGGCCAAAGCGTTCTTTAAACCCGATGCTGCGCGACAAGTGGCCGAAGAGATTCTCAAAATTGCTCTAGAGCATGAGATAGAAAAATGAGTCAAAAAATTATCACACGTTTCGCGCCTTCGCCGACAGGTCAATTACATATCGGCAGCGTCAGGACCGCTTTATTTAATTTTCTTTATACTCGTAAACACGGAGGCAAATTTATTTTACGAATAGAAGATACCGACAAAGAAAGATCAAAAAAAGAATTTGAAACCGATATTATTGAAGGTTTAAGTTGGCTTGGACTTGGCTACGATGAGCTGTACAGACAGTCCGATAGGGGAGAGATATACAAAAATTACATAGAGAAAATGCTAAGCGACGGTTCGATTTATCAAGCTGACGACAAGGTCATACGTTTTAAAAATCCAAACAAAAAAGTAAAATTTAACGACTTAATTCGTGGAGAGATTGAATTTGATACAACAGAATTAAAAGATTTTGTTATAGCAAAAAGCGCGGATGAACCACTTTATCATCTAGCAGTAGTAATTGACGATTTCGAATCTGGTATAACACATGTGATTCGTGGCGAAGATCACATTTCTAATACACCTCGACAAATCTTGATCCAAGAGGCGATTGGCGCGGCTAGGCCTCTTTACGTTCATTTACCGCTTATTCTTGCCCAAGATCGTTCAAAGCTCTCTAAGCGTAAGCATGGCGAGTCAGTCTCGCTCAACTACTACCGTAGCAAAGGATACTCGGCGAAAGCCATCATCAATTATTTGGCGCTTCTAGGCTGGAATCCAGGTACCGAACAAGAAATTTTTACACTCGAGGAATTGATTAAAGTTTTTGATTTCTCGCGGGTGCATAAAGGCGGCGCTATATTCGACGAGAAAAAATTAGCTTGGGTGGCGAGAAAACACTTTAATCTTGCTAAATTAAGAGAAAAATGAGATGGAAACTCACCAGTCTATTAATTCTTCTACTTCTTACTACCTACTTCTTACTACCTATTTCTACTACAAGTGCCGCTAATCCAAGTGAGTTAGAACAACAAATTGAAAGTGTTCGGAAAGAGCGTGATGCTCTTCTTGAAGAACAAAAGAAGCTTCAAGCCGAACTTGAAGCAGTCAACAAGGAAAGCCGATCTCTTGGCAGTGCTGTTAAATCTCTCGATACGACAAGAAAAAAACTTGCAGCAGATATCAATATTACCCAATCAAAAATCACTTCTAGCAATCTGACCATCCAATCACTCGAAAACACTATAGGTGAGAAGGAACGACAGATTATTACTCATCGGAAAGCGATTGCAGATACCCTTTCAGCACTCTCCGAATATGATTCCAAATCACTCTTGCTTAGTCTACTTGCTTATGTTCGGCTTGCGGATGTCTGGAGAGACAACAGTCAGCTTACAGGTCTCAACAACAGGTTGGGGGAAGAAATTAACGCTTTGCGCGAGACCCGCAAGATTCTCAACCAAGAGAAAGAACAAAAGGAAAAAGTGAAGAAAGAACAGTTAAGTCTCAAGGGGCAGTTGAGCGGGCAGAAATCAGTGGTTGAAGAAAATCAAAAAGCGAAAGAGAAACTTTTGGCCGAGACTAAAAATAAAGAAACCGAATACCAGAAAATGTTATCAGAGAATTTAGCTCGTCAGAAAGAGTTCGAAGAAGATCTGTTTAGATTGGAGTCTGAACTTAGAATTACCCTTGATCCCTCTCTATTTCCTGCCCCGAGGCATGGTATTTTAGCCTGGCCTCTCAATAGTGTTACAGTTACTCAAACCTTTGGCGATACGGCGTTTGCTCGTTCCGGCGCTTACGATGGCAGGGGGCATAATGGTGTTGATTTCAGGGCTTCTATGGGCACAGCGATTAAGGCCGTACTCTCTGGCACGATAGAAGGTATGGGCAATACTGACGAAATGAATGCGAAGCTTAAGAAAGAAGGTAAGTCAATTTGTGGTTCATATGGCAGATGGATACTTATAAAACACAACAACGGTCTCACTAGCGTCTATGCGCACCTCTCGGCTTCTATTGTACAAACCGGTCAAGATGTTAAAACAGGAGAAATTATTGGTTATTCCGGAGGAACGCCAGGGGTCAATGGTTCCGGATACTCGACAGGACCGCATTTACATCTCGGCCTCTTTGTCAGTCAAGGTGTTCAAATCAGACAATTTACCAACAGTAAACATTGTCAACACACATTTGTCCCAGTTGCTGATCTTAAAGCATATCTCGACCCGCTTGCTTATCTTCCATCTCTCTAATAAACTGGACTCATGAATAGGGGATTTATCGGTAAATTTGTATTGATTATCATCGCCTTGGCGGCTCTTAAATATTTTTTTGACTGGTCTGTTTTTGATGCGGCCAGTTCGGAGCAGGGTAGGAAAACCATTAGTTATATTCGAGAGGTTCTGGATACCGCTTGGTCGTATATCAAAGTACCCGCCACCATTCTCTGGCAGAAAACCCTCGGACTGCTGCCATTCTCGCTAAATTTCTATGAAAATAATTAAATTTATAATCTTCTTTCTCTTGGCGCCGATTTATGTGCCTATCTATCTTCTGATGACTTTCACTTTCAAGTGGTGGTCTGGTCTTTTGGATAAATAAAGATTGATTTAGCGCTCGGTTTCGACTAATGTTATCAATAGAAACTGCACTTTTGGAGGTGCTTATGTCTTTCAGGACTGAGGAAAACTGGATTCGAGTGTATCAAGATAAGTGTGCGCTCTGGATTCATGATGGTAATCCAAAACGTCCACATGCTCTACTTTCATCTGGGAAACACTCGACTGGTTTCTTCAACAGTCGGTTGGTGGTTTCAGATGGACAGCTTCTTCGTGAAGCGGCTTCAGATCTTGTCGATTCCATCGAGACGGGCATCAATATCGGGAAAATTGACCGCGTTGTTGGGCCGGAGACAGGAGCAACAAAGCTTGCCGAATTCATCTCTGATGAAATTGGCGGGCGCCGCAATTACCCATGCACATGGGCTTCTCCGGCGGAAGTGGAGTATGGTCGCAACAAGAGTATGATCTTCAGTGATCCCAAGCGTACGGTTTTGTCGGGGGAAACGGTTCTGCTTTGCGATGATGTGCTTACTACCGGCGGCAATGTCGAACTTGCAACCACGGCTGTCATCAATGCTGGAGGTATCGTACTGACACTTGTTGTCGCCATCGTGAACCGATCCGATCTTAAGTACATTAATGGTAAAGAGACCGCCGCTCTCATCGTTCGGCCGATGCCTGCGTGGTTTCCAGAAGAGTGTTTGCTGTGTCCGCAAGGTTCCAAACCGCTTCTGCCAAAAAGTGAGAATTGGGCACTTCTCAACGCAGAATATTGAACAAATAGATAAGGTCATCAAGTCCGCGAAACCACCTAGTGGTTTCGCGGACTGATTTATTTTTCTAAAATTCTCTCAACTTTCATACCTCTTGAACCTTTGAGAAGGAAAGTGTAGCCGGTAAATTTTTGTTTAGAGAACCATTCGCGGGCAGAATCAGAATCTTCGAACCAGAAATTTTTGAAACTTTTTTCGTTTAGGGCTTGTTTGAATTGTTTCCCGATAAGAACTACCGTATCGAGTTTTTGCCTGTTCACAAAGTTTATTATTCTTTCATGTTCTTCATCCGCATAAGATCCGAGTTCGAGCATGTCACCCAGTATGATTCCTCGAGGTTCTACCGCAGACCTAACGAAGCTCTCTAATGAGAGTATCATACTTGTCGGATTAGCGTTATAACAATCGATAACGAAATGGATACCATCTCTAATCAATAACTGTGATCTCTGTTCTGTGGGAGAGTACTTATTTATTGCCTTCAATGCTCTCTCTATATTAATTTTGAAAAATAATCCGACAGAAAGAGCCCTATTGATATTCTCCAAATTATAATCTCCGACCATCTGTGTTTTATATTCTTTTCCATCTTTGGTCAAAGTTAAGGGTAGGGAAGTGACAATTTTGAGTCCTTGGTCGCTACCGGCGAAAATAATAGCCCCGTGTTTTCTCGCCCACTCGTTAATTTCTTCATTTGCTTTTTCTACATTGGCTGGTAAACCGAAGCCTTCCAAGTGATCTAAGCCACTGTTCGTTACTATTACGTGAGTTGGATTAAGAATTTCAAGCAAGGAAGTGTGTTCTCCTAGATGATTGGCACCTATTTCGAATATACCTATTTCGGTTGACTTATTCATGGATAAGATCGAAAGGGGGAGGCCAATATGATTATTAAGATTACTCTTAGTTGTATGAACTTTGAAACTAGTTTCTAAAACAGCGCGCATAAGTTCTCTGGTAGTCGTTTTGCCATTCGACCCGCCGATGGCGATGATAGGAATGTTAAATGTGTCGCGATATCTTCTTGCTAATTTTTGTAATGTATCAAGGGTATTTTCAGTCACTACTCCGATTGCTCCTTTCGCTAATGCATCTTTGACAAAAGTCCTTCCATCGAAGATCTCCCCTTCCAAGGCAAAAAATATTGAACCGGAGACATCTTTTCTAGTGTCGGTAGATACTTTGAAGCCGTTGGCAACTAGTTTGTCCCAAATTTCATCAATTTGATTCATTGACCTATCATTATATTCATTTTGGTATATAATTAAAGTAGAACCAGTTCCCCGTGACACAATAGGGGAGGAGGGATTGATGTCCAAGCCAGAAAAAATTATTGTAGTAAAGCCAGTGAACATTCCGGAACAGTGTGTCGGCTGTTCCGATGTGCCAGTGCCGTGCTACGGTCACGCGCCTCTGTGCACAGAATATGCGGCCGACAAGACCATAAGGGGGGCGTCCTCGTGACGCCCTTTGTTTTGCAGGTCTGATGTCGTGAAAGATATATTGTGCGACACCTAATTAAGCTCAAAAACCCCCTACCCTGCATACAAACAAACCCGTCATTAAGTGACGGGTTTGTTTAGGATTATCTCTTAGCGATTTCAGATTGATGGAATCTTGCCCAACAGGATGAAGAGGACATCCAGGGCTTGGCACCCTGTTTCTCGTAGAGATAACGCGCATAAGCGACGTTGTCATCGAGATCATGGATATCTAGCCCAAGTTTCTCGGCAATTTCGGCGTGATACAAGACATTAATCTGCATCACCCCTCTGTCGTAGCTATTTTTGTTCCCTTTTAGCACACCGCCGTTTGAATTGAATTGGCGGTAGCGTGACTCACACTTTGCAATTTCGGCAAGGATGGGAATATCGGCGAAATAGTCATTAATGAATCTTTCGACATTCTCCGGATCTGTAATCGGCTGATAATCTGCGGCCTTGACTTCTCTCTTCTCTGCCGTAGGCATTACGAGCGAAGGTATCGCAGGCAATACGGCGACAGCAGAAGTAGAGAAACTCAAGAGAAGGCTAAGCGTCGTAAGCTGTAAAATAACATTAGGATAAACTTCTAATTTTAGGTGTCTGTATCCGTAAGAGCTCCCCTAAACGAAAAGCCAGCACCTGCTGACTTGCTTGTATGCTATCACATTAGACCTTTGCTGTCAAGCAATTTATATTGTGTAATAATTACATCATGGCTCTGTTGAGCCGTATTTTCTATAAATCAGCTATGATTTCTTCACCCTCTGAAAGACCAGAGATAACTTCTATACTTCCATCCTTACCTTGTAGTCCTACTATAATCTCTTTTTTCTCGATATTGTCGCCATTTCCTATTTTTATTTTGACAAAATGTTTGTCGCCTTGTTTCTCAACAACATAAAGAGGTACTTTTATAACTTCCTCAACCTTACGTGTCACGATGCTGAGATTGGCTGTCAGCCCGCTTCTTAACTCCGGTTTAGTAGGGTCGTTGAACTTTACTGAAATTTTATAAGTGGGCACTCTGTCTATAATGGTTTCTCCCGGGTCGATATAGAAAATTTCCCCATCATAAGTCTCCGACGGGAAGGCATCCAGAGTAATGATCACCTGGTTCCCTACCGCTAATTTGCCGATATTTATTTCCGAGACGTTTGCTTCTACCTGAAGTTCTTTTTCTGAAATGACAGAAATTAGGATAGCTCCAGAGTTGACTATCTCTCCTTTTTCTACTTCAAGTTTGGTTACTATCCCAGAGATGGGAGAATGGATAACAGTCTTAGCAAGATCAGCTTCTATACTCGAAACATCTGCTCTCAGCGACTCCACTCGCGCTTCCTCTATTAATACTTTATTGTACTCTGTCTCAGAAGTGGTTTTTGGGGCACTGCCAAGCTTGTCTCTAGACACAATCATGTCCGAGAGAGCCATGTTGACTTTGTTTCTCGCTTCGCTCACCGTGTTTTTGTATCCTTGGATGGTAGCATCGTATTGAAAGCCGATTGACCCGAGAGAGTTAATGGCCAGAGCCACATCGTCTAAAAAATCACGCACAGTATGTAGATTATTTTGCGCCAGCTGATAGGCGTCGGAGAGATTCTCCCCTTTTCCTAAATTTTTTTGAGATAATTCCCATTCGGTAAGAAGCTTTTCTATTTCTACTCGTTTCCAAGATAATTCTGACTTAGTCGTTTGACTAATACCTCCTGAATATGTCAAACCGCTATCCTCTATGGAAGGATTGAACATAGCTTGAGATGTTCTAGAGTTAGTGAAAAATTGGTCTACATCATTTCTCACGGCATCGTCTGCTTTCGTATAAGCGTTTTTGACATTAGTTGAGTGTGTCTGATACGCATTCTCGATTTCTCCCTGGGCAGACTCAAGTTCGACCAGAGCTTCTGTAAGTTTGGCCTCTGCTTTTCGGAGACTTGCTCTAAAACTTGATTGGTCCAACTTTATAAGCGTATCTCCGCTTATTACCGGCGAACCAATCTGCACATTTAGCGTCGAAATTTTCCCGCCGACTTCGAAACCGAGGTCCACTTCCTGACGAGAGCGAGTTTTACCAGTGACAAGCACTTCTTCTTCCACCGTTCCTCTTTCTGCCTTAACTATAACAGTTTGGCTCTGGAAACCGAATATATTGAACCATATCACTATCATAAACAAAGCCAAGGTCGTCAAAACTGCATATCTTCTCTTGGTCTTAATCAGGAGTTTTTTAAACATATCTACAATGTTTTTGTAACTATACAGCATTTCTTTTATCGCTTGAAATTTTGCCATCCAAAAGGGTAATGACTCGGTGTGCCATCCTAGCATATTCTGGTTCGTGAGTAACCATGAGGATAGTCTGCCCTTCTTGATTTAATTCCAAAATATTTTTTATAACCAGCTTTGATGATTCGGAGTCTAGGTTGGCCGTGGGTTCGTCGGCGAAGATTATCTTTGGCTCATGGGCTATGGCTCTCGCTATAGAGACGCGTTGCTGTTGACCGCCGGAAAGTTCCGATGGCAGATGGCTTAAGCGGTCACCCAATCCTATACGCTCTAGAGATTTTTTGGCCTGATTTTCCGCCGCAGGTTTTAACATGCCTCGCATTAAAAGTGGAATAAGTACATTCTCAAGAGCGGAGAGTTCTGGAATAAGGGCATAATCTTGAAATATAAAGCCGAGAGAACGTAGTCTGATGTTGGTTCTTACTTCTTCGGATAAGTCTGTGACATCTTGTCCGTCTATTAAGATACGCCCGGCACTGGGATGGTCGAGTAAGCTAAGTTGGTACATTAAAGTACTTTTTCCAGAGCCGGAACGGCCGGTAATAGTAACAAATTCTCCAGTTTTAACCACAAAAGAGACATCATTAACAGCGATAAGGGTTTCTTCCCCGCTCTCGAATTTTTTTGAAAGATTTTTAGCTTCGATCATATTTTTTTATGTTTTGCCAAGGATGGCATCTAAAGTGTTCTGCTTGACCACGATGTGCGCTGGAATGTAACCAGCGATAAGTGTGGCAAAGAGTAAAAGTCCGGCGCGTATCAATGTCGCTGAGAGTTCGGCGACCAGAATACCATCAGAGAATGGAAATCTAATCGGATGAGCGGCAATATAAGGCACTAGGATGGTATAAAGAATAGTCATACCGCATATAATACCCAACACTGCATAGAAAATAGATTGAATAACGTAAGCGAATTCTATGGCAGTGGAATTTATCCCGATACCTTTGAGAATGCCGATATATTTACGTCTAGTGATAGCGTTAATGAAGATGACGATAAAGATAGTGATGGAAGCCACTATCAATCCGATGGAACCAACAACATTGCCAAGTAAAGCGAAAGTATTTTTAATATCAATCAGGAAGCTCGGCAGAGCTTCGTCCGCAGTTTGGACTTTCGCCCTTTCTCCCACCCCGCTTTTCAAAAGAGCTTCTTTGACTACGGAGACATCCGCGCTAGGTATCAATTTAATCGCTATCTCATCCACATTGTAATCACCTCTACCAATAAGGTTGCGGAGAGTGGAGTCTAGCATAATAATGCGTTGGTCCAACTCCGTTTTCGACTGAACGATACCTTTCACAGTAAATTCGCGGACGTTCTCGGCGACTGTCAGACGTATCCTATCTCCTATCTCAACGCGTTCAAGAAGAAGTAGTCCCGGCGCCTCTACGGGAGTATATTTTTTTAACAAATTTGATCCTAAGAGTATGCTATCGGTATCGGATGAAGAAAGATATGTTCCCTCCACGACCTTAGATGAGAGTTGCGTAGTCTCTTCCTCCTTCATGGGATTAATGCCGGCAACGATGCCTCCTGCTTCATTGGCGGCATCCGTTTCTCTCAATTTTGTTTTATACTCTGCCTCTACCCGACCACTCTCAATATATCTGGGAGAATAACTTTCTACCCACGGCATATTATCAATGATATTGATAATATTTGGACTATTTTCTATAAAACCTTTTTTCGGCAAAGTAGAAATAATGATATCTCCGGCGTAGTATTTCTTATAAACATCTGTTGACCCTTGAATCAAGCCAACCAGTATCCCTCTCACTACCACCAAGTTTAGGAAAGTGAGAGTCATCACAAAGACAATCAATACAGTAGTCCAAATATTTGACCTCCTGATTTGTCTATAGGCAAGAAACAGCCCCAAAGAAAGAGACCTTTTCAATTCCGTGGCTCGTGTCTGTAAAGTCTGCATTATTTTGGTTTACAATTGGCGGCCAGAGTGTAGCCGGCTGCTTCTGCTGCTGTCGGCGTGGCAAAAATAATCTTGTTCTCCTCTTTGATTTGCTTGGCGCCAGAACAATGAGAGTAATGATATTTAGTGCTGTTTTTGGATACCACCACTTCGCTCTGTTGGATAGAATTACGCGGTGCAGGCACTGCTTGGACTGCATTTACAACTGTTGCAGTTTGTTCCGTAAGACTCTGGTCATACTCGATTTTTATTGGTTCCCTATCTCCAGTCACAGATAATTGGCCAATGCCGAATGAAAGCAAAGCGACTAATATAATAACGAGCGATAAAAATAGCTTCCGAAAGAGCGGAAAACGTTCAATATGGCCATCCTTGTCATAAGAGACTGTCTCTGCTATATTCATAAGGTCTAATTATACATATGGCACACAAGAAATCAGCAGGTACAACTAGAAATGGCCGAGATTCTAATCCAAAATATCTAGGAATCAAGGTTACCCCGGGCGGCTTCGCTAAAGTCGGCTCTATCTTGGTGCGTCAGCGCGGCTCCGATGTGCTCCCAGGTAAAAATGTCTTGATGGGTAAAGACCATACTCTCATGGCTCTCAGAGATGGTTTAGTGGTTCTCAACTACAAACGTTTGATCCATTTCGACAATAAAGTTATAAAGAAGAAGGTCATGCACGTTGTTCCTGCCCCCCTAAGGACGTAGTTTGTTTTGACATGGCAGAGGTCTGTCTGAATTTCTCAAGCGCTTCGTGTTTCTCATGACGCTTCGATAATTTTTCGTTTATTTCTTTCTCCTCCTCTTCTTTCTTTTTCTCTCCCCGCTCCTTCATTTGTTTGACCATGTTTAAAGAAGTTGGATTTACAGGCACCGCGAGATTTTTTGTGATTAAAAAATTGTTGGCATAGCCATCAGAAACATTCTTTTCTTCAAATCTCTTCCCTACCCCTTTTATATCTTTGAGTAAGATAACTTTCATTTTATTTTGATAAAATTTCAATAGCTTTATCGAGCTGGGGGTCGCGGTTAGCTTCTCTGTCCGCCACACTGTATTTAACAACAAACTTCGGTTCAATACCATCTTGAGAGATGGAGAGACCGTTGGGAGTGAGCCAACGAGCAATAGTAATTTTGAGAGAAGTCTCCGGAGTGATGTCCACTAATTCCTGAACAGATCCCTTGCCGAAAGTTTTATCCCCCACCAAAATTGCTCTACCGTGTTCCGAGAGAGCGCCCGCCAATATTTCCGAAGCGGAAGCAGAACCTCCATCCACCAATATCACGAATTTTAAGTCATCTCTAAATATATCATAACCCTTGCTTCGATAAACTTTCTCGTCCCTATTTATGCTGAAGTCTTCTTTCACTACCACAGCGCTTGAGGGTAAAAACCAGCTAGCCATGTCTATTGCCGCTTCCAAATAACCTCCGGGATTGCCTCGGAGATCAAGAATAAGCTTATCGTTGCCGGAAAGAATGAATTCTCGCAAAGCCGCGCGGAAAAGGTTTGGGGATGAAGCAGAGAAACTGTAGAGTTCTATAACGAAGATACCTCCGGGCAATTCTCGAGTGTCGATAGTCGGTATATCTATCACGTCCCTAGTGACCTTCATCTCAAACGGTTCTTTAGTGCCGTTTCTGAAGATCGTCAGAGTTACTTGAGTACCTTTCGGTCCGCGGATAAGTTGCACGGCATCTTCAGTAGAGAGATTAACTGTTTCTTTACTACCAATTTTAATAATTCTATCACCGGCTATAATACCGGCTCGCGATGCCGGAGAATTTTTCAGCGGCGCGATGACAGTGATAGCGCCTTCCTGAGCTACTACCTCCATGCCCACTCCCTCGAAATTACCGCGGATATCATCTTCAAAAAGTTTTGATTCCACTGGCGGAAAAAATACTGTGTAAGGGTCACCAAGCGATTCCGCTAATCCCCCGATAGCTCCCCAAACTTTTTCTTGATTATCTACCGTTTTGGCCGTGGTGCTCGCCGGCACATATTTTTCATTGATAAGATTCCAAGCTCTCCAAAAAGGCGCGAAGTCAACATCGGATAATCCCTCTTCCGTCGCGTTTTCCACTCTGGTTATCGTTGCAGATACATTCTTTGTCCCGGAGTTGAGTCCTAGATTGTAAGAACCAAAAGCGATAATCACTCCAAGTACGAAAAGTGCGGCGTGTCTTCTTAAAAATTCCATTTCCAGTATTCTATCATATAATACATACGTGACTATAAAACTTTATAACACCTTGACAGACGGGCTTGAAGAATTTAAACCTATCAGACCCAGAGAGGTGTGGATGTATCACTGCGGTCCAACGGTTTATGACTACGTCCATATAGGCAACCTTCGATCCTTTCTTCTGGCTGATATTATCCGCAGAGCGTTTGAGTTTTTCGAATTCGAAGTCAGACAAGTGATGAATATTACCGACGTCGGTATCGGCGGTAACAATGACGAAGGAGAAGACAAGATAATCAAAGGGCTCAAGCGTGAGGGTAAGACTGTGAGCATGAAGTCTATGAAAGAGCTTGGCGATTTTTACACCGAACGTTTCAAAGAAGATATTGTCAAACTTAATATAGAAATGCCGCATGTGTTGCCGAAAGCCAGCGAGCATATACCCGAACAAATTGAGCTCATAAAAATTCTCGAAGGAAAAGACTTCACTTACAAAACTTCTGACGGCATATATTTCGACACCTCAAGGGATAAGCATTACGGGAAATTGGGCCGGATAAGTAAGGATGGAGAGTCTAGAATCGAACAAAATTTGGAGAAGCGAAATTCTCAAGACTTCGCTCTCTGGAAATTTAATTCCAATCTTGGTTTTCCTAGCCCGTGGGGTCAGGGTTTTCCCGGCTGGCATCTTGAGTGCTCGGTCATGTCCACCAAATATCTCGGTAACACTTTTGACATTCACACCGGCGGCATAGATCTGGCGTCTATTCATCACAACAATGAGATTGCCCAATCAGAGAGTGCCTGCGGATGCGAACTTGCTCATTACTGGCTCCATAACGAGTTTGTAAATGTAGCAGATGCCCCTACTTCGCTAAAGCTTCGCGGGGTAGATAAAATGGCTAAGTCGAAAGGTAATCAAATTACTCTTAAGATTCTAGTCGAAAAGGGCTTTAATCCTCTTGCCTATCGTTACCTCTTACTCATGGCTCATTACCGAACTCCAGTTATTTTTTCTTGGGAGGCTCTTGAAGCCGCTCAAAATGCTTATCGCAAATTGAAAGAGACCGTGTCGACATACCACGTTGACACGACTTCTGTTGAGCTCTCTCTTATGTATGTCAAAGAATTTACTGACACTCTTGAAAATGATCTCAATACACCAGAGGCACTTGCGGTGGTTTGGAAGCTTGTTAAAGATGAGTCGATCTCCCCTGCCGACAAATACGCCACACTTCTCAATTTTGACAAAGTGCTCGGACTTGATTTGGAACATAATGAATTTGAAATTAAAGATATTCCAGAAGAAGTTCAGAAGTTGATAAATAAACGAGAATCTGTTCGTGCAACCGGTGACTACCAAAAAGCCGATAAACTCCGTGAGCAAATCAAAAATCTCGGGTTTGTGGTTGAAGATACGGCTTCAGGCCAAAAAATTTCAAAGTTATAATCCGTTCTCCCCAACTTGCACACTAGTTTTTCACCAATTTCCAGATTGCCAACTTCATACGGACTGGTAGCATAGTGTTATGCATATCCTGACTCTTGATGAAAAAACTGGTCTGCGCGTTCCACCACATAGTCTTGAGGCGGAGATGGCGTTGCTTGGTTCCATCATGCTTCGTCCCGACGCTATCTACGAAGTGCTCGATATTGTTATTCCGGCCTCTTTTTATTTTGAGAAACATAAAACTATTTTTGAGACGATGCTTGAACTCTTCGGTAAGCATCAGCCGATAGATATCCTTTCCCTTTCCTCAAGACTGAAGGAGAAAGAACTGCTTGAACGTATTGGTGGAGTTACCTTCCTCACCGAACTATCTTCTGCTGTTCCCTCTTCGGCCAATGCTAAACACTATGCCGAAATTGTGATGAAGAAGTATATGATGCGTCAGCTTATAGAAGCTTCTGAACATCTTTCTCATCTTGGTTTCAACGAAGCAGGTGATCTCGAGGAGATCTTAGACCAAGCGGAGAAAAAAGTTTTCGACATCACCGAGCATTTCGCTGGTTCAACCCGTTTCAAAGATCTTGTTCCTCTGCTCCACGAAGCCTTCGAGCGTTTCGAGAAACTCTCTAGCGCGGAACACGAACTACGTGGCGTGCATACCGGATATAAATCACTCGATGACATTTTGGGCGGGTTCCAAAATTCCGACCTTATCATTATTGCCGCCCGTCCTTCGGTTGGCAAAACTGCCTTAGCGCTCGATATTGCGAGACGCACTGCAAACATCTATCAGACTCCCGTGGGTATATTTTCTCTCGAGATGAGCGCGGACCAACTTGTTGATCGTATTGTGGCTGCCCAGTCACGCACTGATTCTTCTATTATCAGAAAAGGTATTAGAATTCAGAAAGGCACTTGGCGTGATGATGTTTTTAAAAACATTCGCGATTCGCTCGATGAGCTCTCGCGCACTCCCATTTACATTGATGACCAACCGGGCAACACTATCATGAAGATGCGTTCAGCAGCGCGCAAACTCAAGATCGAGAAAGGACTTAAACTTTTAATCGTTGACTATCTTCAACTTATGGCACCTTCAAGCGCGCGCACCAACGATTCGATGGTCCAACAGGTTACCGAAATATCTCGCTCGCTCAAACATCTGGCTCGCGAGCTCAATATTCCTGTTGTTGCTCTTTCCCAGCTCTCGCGTGCAGTTGAGACTCGCGGTGGCAAACCCAAACTCTCCGATCTTCGAGACTCCGGCTCGATTGAACAGGATGCCGATTTGGTTATCTTTATCCATTCCAACGAAGATGATATTCGCGATGAAAATGGCAAAATGAAAGAGATTCAAAGGAAAGAACTTATTATCGCCAAACATAGGAATGGTCCACTGGGTAACGCCATACTCGACTATCACACTCGTTTCAACACTTTTGTTGAAATAGATTATTCAAATTACGGCAAGGCGGAAGAAGAGTTTAAAAGTCTATGAATTCTATCGATAAGCTTTCGGAAATCTTTGCCCGTTTTCCAGGCATTGGACCGAGACAGGCCAAGCGTTTTGTCTATTTTCTCCTTTCCAGAAATGGTGACTACTCCGGCGAATTGGTGAAAGCCGTTCAAGATCTTAAGAAAGAAATTATCCAGTGCTCAGAATGTATGAGGTATTATGCAAAAAATGGATATGATTCAAAACTTTGTTCAATCTGCGCGGATGATACTAGAGACAACTCAATGCTTATGATTGTGCCCCGAGATATTGACTTCGAAGCGGTGGAGAGAAGCGGCAGTTACAAGGGTTATTATTTTATCTTAGGCGGTGTAGTGCCAATTCTTGAAAAAGAGCCGGAGAAAAGAATAAGGATTAAAGATTTAGAATTTAGGATTCAAGAGGGGAAAAAGAAAGGACTGAAAGAGATTATTCTTGCCATGAATGCCAATCTTGACGGCGAGAATACCGCCGAATTCATCAAGCAGAAATATCATGGTTCAACCTTGACATTTTCTACTCTCGGTCGAGGGCTTTCAACTGGCGCCGAACTCGAATACGCTGACCCTGAAACCCTCAAAAATGCCTTTCTGCACAGGACTAAGTAATCTATTTAATCGAATCTATTTTGATTTCAAAATAAGGTTGGCGATGTCCGTATTTTTTGAAATAACGGGACTTTTGTTTGTATTTAATAACATCGATGGTCTTGTATCTAGCAATTTTATTTAAAGTGGCATTTACTTCCGCGCCTTTTATAAACGGTGTACCGATGGTGGCCTCCGTTGACCCATCATCTACCAGAAGCACTTTATCGAAAATAAGTTTGTCCCCTTCTTTATGGGTATCGGTAAGTTTCTCAATCTTGACCAAATCCCCTACCGCCACGCGATACTGTTTGCCTCCAGTGGCAAAGACAGCGTATAGGATAGAATCAGAGCTTTTAGCTGTTAGCTCTTGGCTTTTAGCTTTAGATACAGGGGTTTTTTTTTGAGTAGTTGTGGCTTCGGTCATAGGAGAACTATTCTACTGAAGGTTTATTTAAAGTCAATGGCTCAAGACCCGCTCCAGTGCCAGTGATACGTAACACATCTTTATCTACCTTGCCAAATTCTTTGTAGCCAGAATTGTAATGATTGACGGTAGTTGAGAGAGAGTTGCCGAGTTTGACATAATACTCCTCATAACTCTTGAGATGTCGGCCAAGTTCCTCTACCCTCTTGATAATCTCTACTGCTTTCTCTTCAATATGAAGCGCATTTAGACCTTGGAGTACTGTCTGAAGATATGCAAGAAAAGAAGTAGGCGAAACTATCAGAACATGATATTTGGAAGCAGCGCGTTGGATTAAGGTCTCCGAATCTTCTTTAAGCGCGCCGATTTTATTGATAATTAAATCGTAATAGATCGCCTCATGCGGAATGAACATGAAAGCAAAATCCATTGTGCCTTGCGACGGCTGAATATATTTAGAAGTTTCCGTAATACGGCTTTTAAGATCGGCTACAAACGTTTTTTCTAGCTTTTCTTTCTCCACTTCATTTTTTTCCTCGACGATGCGGTTGTAATTCTCCAAGGAAAATTTTGAATCGACAGGAATAATTTTATCTTTCACAAACACTACCGCATCTACGATAGTGCCATCTGGAAAGGCGTATTGCATCTGATAAGAACCCGGAGGTAAAACATTTTTTAACAGAGTCTCGAGATAATATTCGCCGAGTACGCCACGCTGTTTTGGGTTTTTCAAAATATCTTGGAGCGACTGCAATTGATCGGCAAAAGAAATCATCTGTTTACCAGTCTCGTCTACTCTAGTAACCTTCTCTATGATCTCCTTGATATTATCATTGACCGTTTTATTGAGATCTTTCATTTGATTTTGAAGTAATATAAGTCCATCGGTTTTACTTTCTTCTTTTTCATCATCTCTTTTGCGCGCCAAAATAATAATCAATACGGCGTTCAATGCCACTAACACCAAAAGAATGATTAAAATCCAATTCATGATAAGATTATAACATGTCACTGCATCAAGATATCCGAGAACAAATGAAAGAAGCTATGAAGGCGCGCGATGCGGTGCGGCTCAATGTAATACGCGGACTTTTGTCATCCTTTACCAACGAGGCGATTATTAAGAAGAGAAAACCAGATGAAGAACTCTCGGACGATGAAGCTCTCTCGGTTGTCGTTCGTGCGGTCAAACAGAGAAAAGATTCTATAGAACAGTTTGAAAAGGGCGGCAGGGTAGATTTGGCCGAAGTGGAAAAGGTAGAATTGAAGATACTCGAAACTTATCTTCCCGCTCAAATGTCTCGAGAGGAAGTGGTAGTCTATGTTAGAGAAAAGCTCGCTGTCCAAAGCTCGGCTTTAGACAAATCTAAATCAGGTCAATTTGTGGGTACAATAATGAAAGAATTAAAAGGCAAAGCAGATGGAGCTGTAGTTAAAGAAGTGATTGACACAGAACTAGTTTCGTGACAGTATTGTGTAAGGAGGTGTGAATGGCGCAGATCAGGTATGTTCCGATTGGCCATGGGAGGTATCGGAGGATTTTTCGAAAGAAGAAAAGCACACCGAAGCGCAAACCTCTTGGTCCGCCTGCGAAATTCCCGATTGTTGTGACCCCGTTCCACCAATTACCTGTTCATTTGCAGGCATTCAGTGGCAAGGATCGGGCCTCCGGCGAACGGGACGACTAGAGAAATCCAGAGAGAGGGTAAGCGCGTGCGCGCTTACCCCTTTTTTGCCAAAAGTACTTTCTATCCTCTTGCCCCTTTCCCTTTTTTGTCCCATACTGACTTTTCCCCAGATTTTTTATATTCTGAAACGGTAAATCTGTATTAAAATTAACGGACAAATTATTAATTAAAGTACTCTAAATGAAAACCAGAACCGTCATCAAAGAAGAGTCGTTAAAGTTTATCATTAAACGTGACGGTTCGACGGTTCCATTCAATCCAAACAAAATTACTAACGCGGTCAACAAAGCTCTACGCGAAGCGAAAGAATATCGTCCCAGTGTGGCGGAAAAAGTCACAAATGCTGTTGTCAGAAAGCTTTCTCTTAGAAAATCATACGATAAGAAATTCATGCCGACAGTTGAAGGTGTTCAAGATCTTGTTGAAATGGAGTTAATGCTCCAAAAATTTACCGCTTCGGCCAAAGCTTACATTCTGTATCGAGCAGAGCGGAATAAAATTAGAGAACAGAGCATTGCGGTTCCGCAAGAAATCAAGGACAAAATTAACGAAAGCAGCAAATACTTCAAATCTCCATATCAAGAATTTATTTTTTATCAGTTTTATTCAAGATGGAGAAAAGAGCTTGGTCGCCGAGAAACTTGGATAGAAGCCATTGACCGCTTCATGGACTACATGAAAGAAAATCTTGGAAGCAAACTTACCGAGGACGAATATTCAGAAGTAAGAGACGGTATCTTGAATCAAGAAATATGTCCCTCAATGCGCCTGTTGTGGTCAGCCGGTAAAGCTTGCAGTAAGACGAATGTCTGCGCTTACAATTGTGCCTACATCGCTCCGACTTCATGGAGAGACCTGTCAGAAATAATGTATGTCTCGATGTGCGGCGCGGGTTGCGGATTTTCCGTCGAACCGGAGAACGTAGGCAAATTTCCGCAGATTCAAAAACAAAAAGGTCAGATGGCGCCGAAAATAATTATTGAGGATGACAAGGAAGGTTGGTGCAAGGGATTTGTGGATGCTTGTACTGTGTGGGAACAAGGTAAAGATGTTGAAATTGATTACTCTCTTATCCGGCCAGCAGGAGCAAAACTTGAAACTATGGGAGGTCGCGCTTCCGGTCCGGCTCCACTTCAAGAACTAATGCAGTTTACCAGGCGTAAAATGTTAGCCAAACAGGGCCGCAGACTTACGACCATCGACATGCACGATATTATTTGCCAGATTGGCCTAATTGTAGTGGCAGGCGGTGTTCGCCGATCGGCGCTTATTTCCCTATCATCTCTTGATGATGATGATGTGCGAGATGCGAAGAAGGGTGCTTTCTGGCAAACAGAAGGCCAGCGCTCAATGGCAAACAACTCGGCTGTTTATGAGGCCAAGCCTTCTGCCGAAGAATTTTTACAAGAGTGGACCGCTCTCGTCACTTCTCGTTCCGGTGAACGGGGCATCTTCAATCGCTCAGGTTTACAATTCCAGGTGCCCAAAAGACGCTGGGAAGTACTTAAGCATACAAAACAACCGGGAGTAAATCCTTGCGGAGAAATTTATCTGCAATCCAAACAATTCTGCAATCTAACGTCTATTGTTGTCAGGCCTAGAGACGATATGGAAAATTTAAAAAGAAAAATACATCTGGCTACTCTTCTTGGTACTTATCAAGCAACGCTTACCGATTTCAGTTATCTTTCCAAAGAATGGAAGAAGAATTGCGAAAAGGAGCAATTACTAGGCGTATCCATTACTGGTTATTACGACAATAAACTTGTGCGAGATGACCAAAATTTGCAAACTTTGCGAGAGGAAGCAATTAGAACAAATAAAAAATATGCCAAGCGATTTGGCAAAAAAGAATCTACCGCCATCACCTGCGTCAAACCGCATGGTAATTCAGGTCAATTACTGGGCGTTGGTTCTGGTATGCACACTTGGTACTCTCATTACTATATCCGTCGAGTGCGCATTTCAGTCAATGACCCGTTATTGAAGGTTGCTAAAAGTCAGGGAGTGCCCATCTTCCCAGAAGTGGGTTATTCGACTGCTAATGCCACAACTATGGTGATGGAGTTCCCGTGCAAAGCTCCTCAAGGCGCCTTAGTAAATAAAGATATCACTGCTTTGGAAATGCTCGAAGAATGGAAGAGATTGAAAATTAATTTCACCGAACATAATCCTTCCGTCACGATTTATGTTGGAGATGACGAATGGGTTTCTGTGGCCAATTTTGTCTATAAGAACTGGGATATTGTAGGCGGTCTCTCTTTCTTACCACGCGATAACCACGTTTACCGTCTGGCGCCGTATGAGGAAATAACTAAGGAAGAATATGAAAGGCGTGTTAAAGAGCTTAACAGTCTGGATTTCTCCAAACTGGTACTTTATGAGCAGGAGGATATGACTACGGGCGCAAAAGAGCTTGCGTGTGTTGGGGGAGTCTGTGAAATAGACGACATGGTGGTACAGATTGAAGCAACTTCTTAGCAAAAACATGCTTTATACCCGCAAGGGAGATGATGGAACATCTGGACTTCTCGGTACCAAGGAACGTTTCCCCAAGAACAGCCCTGTCTATGATGCGCTAGGCACCCTTGATGAGCTCAATTCCCTACTTGGTGTCTGCCGCGCGCACTCCTCTCATGACAAGGATAATATTGCCGTAGCTGATGAAATTAAGAATATTCAAGAGCGACTCTTTATTATCCAGGCAGAACTTGCGGGGGCGCCAAAATCCATTTTACCTGAACATATAACGGAACTGGAAAGCACTATAGAAAAGTTTGAAATGTTGATTGAAAATCCCCACGCGTTTGTGATTGCTGGAACCACGGAACTTTCAGCACTATTTGACTATGCTCGGTCTGTGTCACGCAGAGCTGAACGCAGAGTTCTGGATGCGCACTTAATACGAAAAGTCTCTTCCCAAACTCGTATATATCTCAATCGTCTTTCAAGTCTATTGTATGTCCTTGCACGTTATACTGCCAAGGAAGATGGGGAGGAAAAAGAATTATCACCGTCGTATTAATATCCACAGTTGACATATACCCCCTAGGGGGTATACTGGAGGCGTGGATAAGAAAAAGTCATTAATCAGAAGGTTGAAGATAATTGAAGGTCAGATTCGTGGTCTGCAAGAGATGGTGGGTCAAGATAAGTACTGTATAGATGTTATAACCCAAACATCAGCGGCAAAGCAGGCGTTGTCGAATATGGAAGACCTGCTTCTTGAACATCACTTGAGTCATTGTTTGGTGGCTCAAATCCAAAGTGGCAAAAAGGATAAGGCCACGGAGGAGATATTGAAAGTTTACAGGCTTAAACGAAAATAGTTCGACGTGCTCACTATAAATAATATGACCGAAGCAAGAACATTTAAGATAAAAGGCATGCACTGCGCTTCCTGCGCCAGTATCATTGAAAAGACTTTGAAAAAAGCGGAAGGTGTCCATTCTGTGGAGGTAAACTATGGTACTGAAAAAGCCAAGGTTTCTTTCGACCTTTCAAAAACAAATCCCCAGGTCCTTTCCAAACATATTGAACCACTTGGATATTCATTACTCATACCAACAGCTCTCACCTCGACTCCGCTTAGTGCAAGTGAAATGGGAATGTCAGAAGATGAGCACGCGGCGCACCTCGGGCTTAATCAGACAAAAAGTGAGAAACTCGCCGAACTTAGAGATATGAAATGGAAAGTCATGTCAGCTATTCCGCTTGCCGTTTTAAGCGTGGTTATTTTAAGTTGGGATATTTTTGCGCAATTTAAGATAGTGCCAGCCGTGCCGTATGTTTGGGAAGAATTTTTCCATCATATATTGCCTGTAATGGCGACATATATGCTTTTTGTAGTCGGTAAACCCTATCTTCTCGGATTCTATCGTTTTCTCCGCTACGGTAAAGCCAATATGGACACCCTCATAGGACTGGGCACGTCTGCCGCTTTTCTTTACAGTTTTGCCGTTACCGCTTTCGAAGAAACTCTTCGGCCCTTTATTAATGTTGAGCAGTCTTACTATGATGTAACGATAATCGTTATTGTTTTTATTACGCTCGGCAAGTATCTTGAAATACGCTCCAAACTGAAAACCGGTGATGCTATTGAAAAACTTTTAAACCTGCAAGCCAAAACCGCGCTTGTCATTCGCGATGGCAAAGAAATGGAGGTGCCTATTGCCGAAGTCGTGCATGGAGATTTGATTATCGTAAAACCGGCCGGCAAAATTCCGGTTGACGGTGTCATTGTGGAAGGCCAGTCTTTTATTGATGAAGCTATGGTAACAGGCGAGCCGATGCCGGTAGACAAAAAGATAGGAGATACGGTTGTCGCCGGCACGCTTAATACAAGCGGCTCGTTCACTTTTAAGGCAACAAAAGTCGGTTCTGAGACTTTGCTCGCGAACATTATAAAGATGGTAGAAGAAGCGCAAGGCAGTAAGGCGCCAATACAAGCTTTGGCTGATAAGATTTCAGGTATGTTTGTGCCAATAGTTTTAGTAATCGCCTTTCTTTCACTCGGGCTCTGGTTTCTTGTCGGCTCTCAATATTTCGGATTTGCGCAGGCGCTCTCATACGGTCTGGTTTCTTTTGTCGGAGTCTTGGTCATTGCCTGCCCGTGCGCGCTCGGTCTTGCCACGCCTACAGCGATTATCGTTGGAGTTGGCAAAGGTGCGGGCGAAGGCATATTGGTCAAGGATGCGGCCACGCTTGAAAAGCTTCACAAGGTGAATGTGGTGGTAGTGGATAAAACAGGCACCTTGACCCGAGGAAAGCCGGAATTGGTAAGTATCAAAAATTATTCATCAAAAAATGAAAAGGAAATAATCTCAATCTTAGCTTCACTTGAAAACAAGTCTGAACATCCGATTGCTCATGCTGTCACGGAATATGCCAAACAAAAAGGCATAGAACTCGTTAAAGTGGATAGTTTTGAAATCATAAAGGGCAAAGGGCTCAAAGGGACTGTTTCCGGTGTAGAATACTTTGCCGGCAATATAAAGCTTATTGCCGACTTGGATATCGCTTTTGGCAAAGAAGAACTTCGAAAAGAAACTACCGAAGGGAAAACGCCGGTTATTCTAGCGACTGAAGGAAAAGTTTTTGGCGTATTTATGGTCGCGGATGCCATCAAGCCGGAAGCAGTGGAGGCGGTAAAAAATCTTCACAAGCTCGGCATTAAAATCGTGATGCTCACCGGAGATGATAAAAACACGGCTCTCTCTATAGCAAAACAAGTCGGTATAGACGACGTGGTGGCCGAAGTGCTTCCCGACGACAAGCTCAAGAAAATAAAAGAACTGCAATCGGAGGGGAAAGTAGTAGCTATGGCTGGCGACGGCGTGAACGACGCACCAGCGCTTGCTCAGGCTGATGTCGGTATTGCTATGGCAACCGGTACGGACGTGGCTATTGAGACTGCCGGCATCACACTCCTCCACGGCGATATTTCGAAGCTCGTTAAAGCGATTTCGCTTTCCAAAATAACAATGCGCGGCATCAAGCAGAATCTTTTCTGGGCGTTCATCTATAATATCGTCGGTATTCCGTTGGCAAGTGGGATTTTCTACCCCGTTTTCGGCTGGCTGCTTTCGCCTGTGTTTGCCGGGCTGGCCATGGCGTTCTCCAGCGTTTCGGTGGTTGGTAATTCCCTTCGTCTAAAAGCAAAAAAGTTGTAAATATGCTAGTATACGCATGAACATGAAAGCAACCACCTCTTCGTTCCTTATAATAGGTCTTCTCTTCATTGCTGTTTTTGGCTTAACAGCATTGGATCACGGTATGGGCCATCAGCAGTCAAACTGCGCAGTTTCGCTGATGTCAAATGCTCCTTGCCCAACAAGTATTGAAAACATTATGGAGCACCATGTTTCAGCTATCCAATCACTATTTAATGTTCCAATAAACACATTCGTCATTTTCGCAATCCTTTTGGTTACAGTTTCTCTAATAGGCTTTGCCTATCTTTTCAAGTTCTTATTTTTATATAGTCAGTTTATTACAGAGCGACTTAGAGAATATAGATCTGAATTTAATTTAACCAAGTACCGACTTATCTCCTGGTTATCACTTTTCGAACATAGCCCCTCAATCTAGCAAGCGCGTTTGAAAGTCAAGCTTTCTTTCGTGCCATCTCCATTCCTATTCAGGTCCATTATTAGTGCTATTAACTAAATCAAATGAAAAGCAAAACGATTGTCAGTATTCTCATTGTCATTCTTGGAATTGCAGGGCTCGTGTGGTGGGGTCGCTCGGCCCAGAATAGAGTTTCGGCAAACCCAAACTCAAATCTTTCTGCCAACGCTCTTCAAGCATTAGAAACCTTGTATGATTTCGGAACAATATCCATGAGGAATGGGCTGGTTGACCACGTGTTTAAAGTCACCAATTCCTCGGACAAGGATATCTACGTGAAAAAGATCAGTACTTCATGCATGTGTACTAGCGCGTATATAGAAAGTGCCAACGGAAAAAAGGGGCCGTTCGGTATGGAGGGTATGAACTATGTTCCACCCGCCAACGAAACTATCAAGGCCGGAGAGTCGCGGGATATAAGGGTCGTATACGACCCGAATGCTCACGGACCGGCTGGTGTCGGGGCAATTGATCGGTTTATTTATCTTACTGATGCGTCGGGTAGCACGCTTCAGTTTGAGATAAGAGCGATAGTGACTCCATAGTTCCTATGAAAAGAATACTAGCGATTCTTTCCGTAGTTGTTGCCGTCATTATCGGACTTGTAGTACTCAAAAACAGCTCGGTAACCGCCCCACTTATCTGGAACTTAAGTAACCAGGGTGTATGGCTCCTACCGCTCGTGCTCATCGCGGCGATTCTCGATAGCGTGCACCCGTGCTCATTCTCCATTCTCCTCATAACCGTCGCTTTCCTTTTTGGTCTGCAAATGACCCGAAAGAAAATCATCCAGATTGGGGGCACTTACATTGCGGGAATATTTGCCGCTTATCTTCTAATTGGACTGGGAATCCTTAGAATCTTACACATCTTCAACACTCCGCACTTCATGGGCAAGCTTGGAGCAGGTCTCTTGATTACATTCGGTTTGTTAAATCTCCTTAATAGATTCTTTCCGAACTTCCCCATTAAACTCAAGATACCGGCTATCTCCCATAAGTGGATGGGCAGGCTTATGGAGAAGGTATCGTTGCCCGCTGCATTCGGATTGGGGCTCTTGGTAGGACTCTGCCAGTTCCCTTGTATGGGCGGTCCGTATCTAATGGTGATAGGACTATTGAGAGACCAAGTGACGTATCTATCCGGATTTGGGTATCTCTTCCTCTACAACCTCATTCTGATAATACCCCTCGCGGCGGTGCTCTGGATTACCTCGGATAAGCTGGTCGTAGACAAGATGCAAGAATGGAAGACAGCCAGAATCCAGAGTGTCCGGTTGTGGGCTGGTATAGCCATGATTGTTATGGGAATTCTCGTATTATTCATCTAATCTGTTAATCCATGACTACTCACTTAAAAATCTGCTGGGTCTGCGTAACGATAAGCGGCCTTTGGCTTGTTATGAGCGCTCTTGTCGCGTGGCATCTCGTGCCGTTTGAAGTCTTGCAACTTCCTATCGCGCTTCTCATGGGCGGCAGTGTGGTGGGCATTGCTTACCAACGCCATTCGCTCCGATGGAAAATTACGACAATTGCAATCGGCATGCCGGCTGCGTTTGTGCTGATTACCAATCTCACCAAAATTACCATCTTAATTGAATTAATCGTATTGCTCATCATTGCCTACAAGCTCTTCGTTCATAAAGATAATAGTGATAGTAGTGATAGTAAAGAACATGTACACGAGCTTGAAGAACAGATGAAGCAATGTTGCTAAAACTTAAAATATGGAAAACAAAAATCTTATACCGTTAGCCATTATCATAGCAGGGACCATGCTTTCTGGAGCTATATTCTATGGTCCGCAAGACTCTCCAAATAAAACAGCGGCAGTACAAAATGCTTACGTTTCGGCGCTTGAGGAGGCCGTTCTGCCAAGAGCGCATGTAGTTTTACCCGTCACATGGGGTGATCTCGGATCGAAACTTGTCAGTGTCGGAGCCATTGATGGAGAAAAATTCAGAGCTCTTTACCAAGGGCGAGGGCAATTTACTGATGAATACGAAAACTTATTGTCCGGAACAGACAACGGGAAACTTACGCTTACCGAAGATAACGCCGGGTACCTTCTTAATTTGTTCTGGGCTTTGGGTCTCGCCAGTAAAAACAAAATCTTAGAACAAGGTGAAATGACAGATCCAAAATATGGAGGCGCCGGGAACTTTGCCTCGACAGGCGGTTGGACAATCGCCGAAGGCAATGCCATGGATCATTACAGCCGTCATATATTCTTTGATTTGACTGCCGAACAACAGGTGCTTGTAGATAAAGTGTCGAGGGGTATATACAGGCCATGTTGCGGCAATTCCACCCACTTTCCGGACTGCAATCACGGAATGGCTATGCTTGGACTCTTGGAACTCATGGCATCGCAGGGAGTAAGCGAACAAGAGATGTGGAAAACGGCCCTAGCCGTGAATTCGTACTGGTTTCCGGATACCTATCTTACAATTGCTTCTTACATGAAAGGAAAAGGTGTTGAATGGAAAGATGTGGATCCGCAGGAAATGCTTGGCATGAATTACTCAAGCGCGCAGGGATATGCAAAGATTGCTGCTCAAGTCACAGAACCGCAACAGCAAAGAAGCGGAAGCGGTTGCGGGGTTAGTACTGGAGAAACAGTCGCGCCGCAGCGGCAGCAGGGCGGGTGCGGAATTTAAAAATTAATAATTATGAATTGTTGTGAAAATGTTGTATGGTGGAATAATGCGACAAACCTACACATTCCACGTCAACGGTATGCATTGTCATGCGTGTGTGGTGCTGATAGAAAGTGAACTTAACGATGTATCAGAAATCTCTCACGTAAGAGCATCACTTAAACATCTTAATGTTGAAGTATCCGGCAACTTTGGCGACAAAGAGCCGGAACACGTTGCACGGGACTTAAGCGAAGTACTAAAACTGCACGGCTACACGCTCTCTATCGAGAGACAGAAACATATAGCTAAATGGTCCGACTTCAAAATTGCACTGCCGATAGCGCTGGCCTTTGCCGTTTTGTTCGTGCTTCTCCAAAAAATGGGAATCGTTAACTTGGTAAATGTTGATCATGTCACCTATAGCACGGCATTCATAATTGGGATCATTGCATCGCTTTCGACATGCATGGCAGTGGTTGGCAGTTTAGTCTTATCGATGTCGGCAACATTTGCCAAAGAGGGCGACCAAGTAAGACCCCAGCTCATGTTCCATAGCGGCCGCATTATCTCGTTTTTCATTCTCGGCGGGGTGATCGGTGCGATAGGTTCAGCCTTTACCTTAAATATCTCTGCAACATTTGCCTTGAGTTTGATTATCGGCATCGTGATGCTTATTCTCGGTATCAATCTGCTTGGTGTATTTCATTGGGCGAAAAAGTTCCAGCCGTCGATGCCAAAATTCATTGCCAAGCACGCGCGCGGAGTGTCGAAATTTAATCATACATTCACGCCAATTCTTGTGGGCGTGGCAACTTTTTTCCTACCGTGCGGATTCACCCAGTCAATGCAGTTATACACACTCACAACCGGCAGTTTCCTCCAAGGAGGATTAACCATGCTGGCATTTGCCCTTGGCACGTTACCTGTACTTGCGCTTATCAGCTTCAGTTCATTCAGTATTCACCAGAGTTCAAAGATGGGAATCTTCTTCAAAACCGCCGGGCTCGTCGTGATTATGTTCGCTCTCTTCAACATCATCAATAGCATGGTAATTATTGGCATCATGCCTCCGGTGTTTAATTTCTAATATAATTCCATTTATGAAAGCAACTGTTATTTCAATTACCGTGGCAATAGTCCTAATAGGCAGCGCTTTGGTACTTGCCAGAGGAGGTGTCTCGCCAGCCGACTCAATACCGGCCAATAATGTCAGCGTTGTCGATGGTAAACAGGTAATAGAAATACGAGCCAAGGGCGGATATCAACCGCGAAGAAGTATTGCCAAGGCTGGTATTCCTACAGTTATACGTTTCAATACAAACGGCACATTTGACTGTTCATCATCAGTCCGTATTCCGAGCTTGGGTATAAACAAGGTTTTACCACAGTCAGATACGACAGATATAGAAATCGGCAGTCAGCAAGTTCTAACCCTTCAAGGCATGTGCGGTATGGGAATGTATCCGTTCGAGATAGAATTTCAGTAGTATTATCTATATGAAAAAAGCCCCGCCACCTAGGTGGAGGGCCGCTTTTTTGGGAACTGGTGGATAGACATCTATCCGGGAGCTGGTGCCATCGTTACGAGAACGATGGCGGAAAGAACGACCGTGGGTCGAGGGTGGAATGTCTAGTTGGGAGCGATGTCGCATCCCGACCGAACTGTTCCAACCTCAACTCACGCACTCATATTACCCCCTATCATTTTTTAAATCAAGAGCAAAAACACTTGACTGTGGATAATTTTTGTCTACAAATCCGTTCTTGATTACTCGTCTATTTTCTATTATTCTTGTTCTTACGGCTTGCCCTGAGCAATGTCGAAGGGCCCTATCGTCTATCGGCTAGGACACAGCCTTCTCAAGGCTGGAAGCGGAGTTCGATTCTCCGTAGGGTCATCGCGTTAAACGCGATGTAGGACGTTCGACGTCCTCATCAATCCAAATGAATTACGTCTATGCATTTGTGAATAATGCTGATGCACGAGCGAGAGAAAAGTATTTGAAAAGTGGTTATGGTCGCCAGCAACTCAAAAGTATGCTAAAGAATTTTATAAAGAACTTGTGAACTCTGTGAACTTCAATGTTTCCCGAAATTTTCAATTTTAAATACTATAAAACGACACTTAAAGGGTATAGACTTTATACAACAATTAGAGGTCTTAATTCTACAAGACTGATTCTTATATAATCCCTCTAGTTTATGAGTTTAGAAATCCCCGCCTGCCGGGCTCGGCGGGCAGGCAGTATAATGGGCCACAAATTGAAACTTGGTCGGAAGTGAGCGCAAAATCATGTATAATTTGACATATGGAAAAAACCGGCCTTGAAGGCTCACAGATTACCAGTCCGCAAGAAGAATTAACTCGTCTTCGCGAATCTACCATTCTACGGACGGAACAAGCTAAAGAAAGTGGTATAGAAATGACCCCGCGTCAGGCGACCCAGGAAACAGTTAAGCAATACGTCACGACAAAACCTCAGGAAGTGCTCCATCCAGAGTATCTCGTCAAAGATAAAGAAGTGGAAGCTATTGTGCTCGAACTCTCGCCAGAAACCCATGATCGCGATCTGGAACCTTTTATCGATATTCTTCAGAAAAAGGGTATCAGAAATGCCATGACGGTTATTGAAAGACTCAACAATCCGCATCTCCTCGACGACTTCCACCGTTTTCTTGTTCAATTTATTGCTTCAGGATATTCGATTTCCGATTTGAAAGAAAAAAGTGAGCTCTGGAAACCACTTCACATGACTCTTTTTGAAGTCAGTTTACCTGAAGTTTCCGAAGAGGAAAAAAATAAACAGCTCAAGGAACTCATCTCCGGCATGGAGCAATTTTATTCCGGCATGCTTTCCATTTCGGCGGACAAAAAAGATCCCGGCTGGTTCTCCGTCGAAATCGCTAATTCAAACGGTAGCGACGAATTCATCTTTTATGTTTCAATACCCACCGCACGTAAAGAGTTGTTTGAAAAACAGATTCTCGCTATTTTTCCAAACGCCCATGTCCACGAACATAAGGATGACTACAATATTTTTAATTATACGGGAGCTTCTGTCGCTTCTTATGCTAAATTATCGAAGCATTTTCTCTATCCTTTAAAACCATATGAGACTTTTGACGTCGACCCTCTTGGAGCAATTCTCAACAGCTTTTCGAAGATAGATCGAGAAGGCGAAGGTGCAGCTGTTCAGTTTATTATTGGCGCGCGCCAAGATGAGCTCGTTAAAGCTTCTGAAAAGTCTATTGAAAAAATCAAAAAGGGAGAAAAAATCGGAGACGCTTTGGAAGAAATTGAACGGTCAGTCGGTTCATTCGTAGCCAAAGAAATCTTCGGTATGTTTAAGAGCCAGAAGAAAGTCGAGAAAGAGAAAGAGGAAAAGGTTAAACGGGCTGGAGTAGTCGATCAAACATCTTTGGAACAGTTTACTCGCAAACTCAAGAGTCCCCTCATTTCTCTTAATATCAGGGTTGTAACCTCAGCCGCTACCGAAGCGGAAGCGTCCAGTATTCTCCATGACATAGAATCAAGTTTTAATCAGTTTGAAAACGGCCATGGTAACCGTATCGAGTGGTCAAGGGCAGAGAAAGGTAG
>MHVR01000004.1:0-12459 GCA_001825315.1 Candidatus Zambryskibacteria bacterium RIFCSPHIGHO2_02_FULL_43_14 | reverse complement strand
AACCTTGAAGAAGTGACGACCTGTCTCCATTTTCCGGCTACTCACGTCAGCAAAGCCGCTCCACAACTCAAGCAGTCAAAGGCTGGTACTTCGCCCGTGCCACTTGATGTGCCAAAAGAGGGCACGTTTATTGGTTGGAACTCTCATCGCGGACAAGAAAGTAAAGTTTTTATCGCTCCCGAAGATCGCATGCGCCACTTCTACGTTATCGGTCAAACTGGTACCGGCAAAACCACGCTTTTGAAAAATATGATTATTCAAGACATTAAAGATGGCCACGGTGCGTGCTTCATAGATCCTCACGGCTCCGACGTTGTCGATATTCTCGCCAATATTCCTCAAGAACGTTACAAAGATATCATCTACTTTGACCCTGCTTCAGTGGAGAGACCGATGGCGCTCAATATGCTTGAATTCGACCGCCGTTTTCCAGAACAGAAAACATTTGTGGTCAATGAAATGTTCTCAATTTTCCAGAAGCTCTATGGAGCTGTGCCAGAATCTATGGGTCCGATGTTCGAGCAATATTTCAGAAACGCCACCATGCTTGTCATCGAAGACCCTGACTCGGGTTCGACACTTATCGATGTCTCGCGTGTCATGTCCAACAAAGCATTCAGAGATATGAAGCTCTCGAAATGTAAGAATCCTATCGTAGTCCAGTTCTGGCGGGAAATTGCAGAGAAGGCTGGTGGCGAATCCTCGCTCGCCAACATTGTGCCGTACATCACTTCCAAGTTTGATGTGTTCTTATCGAACGACATCATGCGCCCGATTGTGGCGCAGGAAAAGTCCTCGTTTAATATGCGTGAGGTTATGGATAGCCAAAAAATTTTACTAGTCAATCTTTCTAAAGGACGCTTGGGAGATATCAATTCACATCTAATCGGCCTTATACTTGTCGGTAAGATTCTTATGGCCGCGCTCTCGCGCGTAGATTCTTTTGGTAAAGAAATGCCCGATTTCCATCTTTATCTAGATGAATTTCAAAATATCACTACGGATTCTATTGCCACTATTCTTTCTGAAGCGCGCAAATATCGTCTAACACTCTCCATTGCTCACCAATTTATAGGTCAACTCGACGAAAAGATAAAGAATGCGGTCTTCGGCAACGTTGGATCAATGGCAGTTTTTCGTGTTGGCGCCGAGGACGCTGAATTTTTGGAGAAGCAATTTACTCCGGTCTTTACCAAGACTGATCTCGTCAATCTCGACAACTTCAACGCTTATATCCGCCTGCTTGCCGGTGGCCGTCCTGCCAAGCCGTTTAATGTCCGCATTACGGCACCTGAAAAGGGAATTCCCGAACAAGTCGACATACTCAAAGAATTATCCTCACTCTCGTTCGGCAAACCAAGGGCGGAGATTGAAGAAGAAGTGATGCGTAAGTACGCTGATCTTAGCTCTAAATAGATTAAGCCATTTTGTCTGTAGGAAATGCCAGAAACTTCGTTATAGACGCGCCGGAGGCGCGGCCTCCCGATCTGGCGGGATGTTGTAATAATTGATAAGAAATTTAGTAATATTCATGAAGGTCTCGGTCAGAGTTTCAGAAGCAAATTTGACATTTTTCGGATAATAAGTGTATAGGAAAACTAAAAACTCCGGCTCGTAGGATGGAAAGTAGCCAAAAAAAGAGTGTAAGAAGCGATCATCGTAATATCCTCCCACATCGGGTCTGGCAATTTGCGCTGTGCCGGTCTTGGCGGCGATGTTGTAGTTCTCGAGCCGAACTTGGCCGTCGCGCAAAGAGCGATCCACCACTTCTGTCAGCATGCGTGATATTTCTGTCGAAGTCTCCGGTTTTAATACTCGCACCCTCTCTTCCTCTCCGGGGTAAGTAATAGTCTTGATTGGTCCAAGTTTATATCTAATTTTTTTGACCAAGTGAGGAGTAATGAGGGTACCCCCGTTAGCCAGAGCCGAGAGCGCACGGACGGTATTGATGGGAGTTAGGGCGATGCCTTGGCCAAAAGATGCTTGGGCTGCTTCCAGGTCGCGATGGGTAAGTAGATTTGAAACTAGAGATTTACCTTCATTTGGCAAGTCGATGCCTGTAGTAGTGTCGAGACCAAAGGAGAGCATATGTTTGTTGAAGTTTGAGCTTCCCATGCGAGAAACCACGAACGCAGCACCAGTGTTAAGCGACTTATTGAGTACAGTTTGCATTGAGAGACTAAAGCCGTGAGATTGTCCGTCATAGTTGCAGAAAGTTCTGGTATTGAGAGTTATACAACCAGGGTCGTTATAAATACTTTTTGCAGTAACGGCGCCGGAGTCGAGTCCCGTGGCCATAGTTAAAGCCTTGATGATTGAACCCATCTCATAACGATCTTCTACCAGTCTATTGCTAAAGATAGCCGAATCTCGTTCGTTTTGCGGAGAGTTCGGGTTGAAGGTAGGAGTGAGAGCTAAAGCGGTAATTTCCCCGTTCTTTGGATCAATCACGATACCGCCGGTAAAGTCTGAAGAATATTTATTAGTCACTTTTGAAAGCTCATTCTCCAGAAATGCTTCAACTGACGGCTCAATAGTGGTAATGATATCCCCTTCTGGACTTTCGTCCTCTTTAACTACCGATTTGATGTTGGAAAATATTTCAGCAAAGAAATTAACAAAGGCATCGTCTCTAGTTCTCTTGAGTACGGGTTCGTAGAAACGTTCCAATCCATAACGTCCAGCAAGCTCGTTGCCGCTATTGTAGCCAATGAGGCCCACAGTGTGTGCCGCCATAGTCTCGCCGGGGTAAGTGCGCCACTGTTCTTTGGCAACAGAGAGACCGGGGATTTTAAGAGCTTGAATTTTCTCCGCCACGCCGGCGCCTAAATGTTTCAGCAATTCTTCGTAAGGGTCGTTTTCTTTATGTGCTTTGGCTAAAAAGTCAGTTTTGTCAATCGGAATAATAGAGTTAACGGTTTCGTAAATGTTTTCCAGGCGATCGTTTTGTCCCAAGATGCCTGGATTAATATGAAGGATAAATCCAGTCTTAATGCTCGCTACTGGTACCAAAACCTCATCTTTGGTAGTAAAAAAAATCGAGCCCCGGTCAAAATAATTTATTCCGGCAACATACTGATGTTCCGCTTTGGCCTTGAGATTTTCTCCAGAAACTATTTGTACAAAGTAGAGCTTGCCTGCGAGCAAGAAAGCAAATAGCAGTACGACAAGAGAAATGAGACGCAGTCTGTTATGGGGTCCGCGCAAGATTGTTAACGATTAAGAGTATTAAACGAAAGAGCCGGAGTGTTGCGCGCGCGAGAGACATAGAGCGGAGACTTCACTTCTCGAAAACCGTAGGAATAAGCAAGCTCGATAGTAATATCGTTCTTAAGCCCGATGTAGGCAAATTCTAGTGAATTAAGAGCAGTTGCTATCTTGGCCACTTCTTTCTCCAAGTTTTGTCTCGCGGCGATATTCCTCGCGGTAGCGTTTATGGCATAGATATAGACAGAGAGGGATAGTATTGAAATAGCCACCAGAATCCAGAAAAAACGAACTCTATTATCGTATCCTGCATGCGCAGACATGGAAATAGCTTTTCCTCCTCTTTCTCCGAATGGGAGGGTAAGCTGATTATAGTTAAAAATTGTTCTTCTTCTCATAGTTCAATTTTATTCACTATGACCCTGATGTATTGTCGAAGGGTCATAATTTTTTGATGACTCTTAATTTGGCACTCCGCGACCGCGGATTGATCTGAATTTCCTCGGCGCTTGGCGTAACAGGTTTTTTAGTAATTTGTATGGCAACTTTTTCCTTGATTCTGTCTCTGAAGAAATTCTTCACTATCCGGTCCTCTAAGCTGTGAAAAGATATCACTGCAAATCTTCCATTTTGCCCGAGAACTTTGAATCCTTTCTCCAGTCCAATTTCCAAGGCGGTAAGTTCTTCGTTAACTGCAATACGCAGAGCTTGGAAAGTTTTGGTAGCAGGATGAATTCTATCCCGCCAACTTCTCGGTTTAACTTCCAGTACTGTTCCTACGAGGTCAAAAGTAGTTTTGAAAGGTTTAACTTCCCTTCTTTCTACAATCAATCTCGCAATTTTCCTCGAAAACTTTTCTTCTCCGAAGCCGCGTAAGATGAGTTCAATGGCATGCTCATCCCAGGAGTTCAAAATGTCTGCGGCTGTTGGACCTTCTCTGGACATTCTCATGTCGAGAGGTTCATCGCGTAGAAACGAGAATCCCCTACCTATCTGCGCCGGTAAGTCGGATTCTTCGAATTGGTCGGTAGAAATACCGAGATCGAAGAGGATGGCATCGATAGACAAAATACTTAACTCCCCGAGTACCTTATCGAGATTACGGAAATTTTCCGTTTTTGCCTCGATATTCAACTTTTCTCTTGCCAGTTCAACTGCTTTCGAGTCTTGGTCTAAACCAATAATTCGAACTTTCCCATCAAGGCGCCGCAACACCTCAATACTATGCCCTCCTCCGCCGAGCGTGCCGTCGAGAAATATCTCGCCCACTTGAACGTCGAGAGCATCAATACTTTCGTGTAAAAGAACAGGTTTATGCATACTCCGATTCGAGTTTCTTTCTGTAGGTTATCCATTTCTTGTCATTCCAGATTTCCACTCTATCGTGGACGCCCGTGATGATTACTGGATCTTTGAGTTCAGCGAATTCCCGCAAGAATTCCGGAATCAATATCCTACCTATAGAATCGATTTCGATTTCAGATGCACCAGAGAAAGTGAATCGAGTATAACGATTATCACTTTCTACATGCCCAAGTTTTTTCACCTCTTCTGAGATGGCTACCCAGGTCTTGTGGGGAAAAAGTTGGAGACAATGATCTTTGCCGCGAGTGACGACTACTTTTTGGCCGAGTTCTTTGCGAAACTTGGCAGGCAAAGAGAAGCGATTTTTTTCGTCAACTGTATGTGTGTACTCGCCAATAAACATTGTTTTTTCATGATACCACTATTTCCCACCTGACTAAAAGTATATCCCACCACTCTCCACAACACTACTGTTCTTATCCACTTTTTATCAACACCTTATCCACAATTAAAAACGTCGAATATGGCGTTTAATATTGCTTATGAAAAAGCTTTATTTAAAGATCCAAAACGGCTTTCTTAGCGTTGGATTGAATAAAAGATTTACGGGAAGGGACATCGGTACCCATGAGAATATCAAAAATACGATCGGCTTCTCTGGCGTCTTCGACGGTTACTTGTTTTAAAATTCTTTTCATCGGGTCCATGGTAGTTTCCCAAAGTTCGTCAGAATTCATTTCTCCGAGACCTTTGTAACGTTGAATGTCTGTTGCTCCCGCTCCGTTTTTATCACGTTCTTCGTCAGAATAGACATAAATAATTTCCTTACCCTTTTTAATTTTATAGAGTGGTGGTTGGGCGATGTAAACATAGCCAGCATCGATGAGAGGACGGAAAAATCTATAAAGAAGCGTCAGGAGTAGAGTTCGAATATGCGCTCCGTCAACGTCGGCATCCGTGGCGATAATAATTTTATGATAACGCAGTTTAGCAATATCAAAAGTATCTCCTATTGCGGTACCAAAAGCGACCACCAGATTTTTGATCTGCTCGCTTGTGAGCATGCGGTCCAAGCGAGCACGTTCTATGTTTAGAATCTTGCCGCGTAGCGGTAAGATAGCCTGAATGCGTCTGTCTCGGCCCATTTTCGCCGTACCGCCGGCCGAATCTCCTTCCACTATAAAAAGTTCCGACTCTTCCGCCGAATGCGACTGACAGTCAGCAAGTTTGCCGGGTAAAGTCATACCCTCCAGCGCGCCCTTGCGGAGAACGGAATCTTTTGCTGCTTTGGCGGCTTTGCGCGCTTTGAGCGCGAGCACTACCTTTTGAATCATCGCTCTTGCGTCGTCAGGTTTCTCTTCCAAAAAAGCGGAAAAAGCGTCGCCGAAAACGGCAGTGACCATACCTTGGGCTTCCACAGTGCCGAGCTTTGCTTTCGTTTGTCCTTCAAATTGAATGTCACGCAACTTGATTGAAATCACTGCCGTCAAACCTTCGAGTGCGTCGTCTCCAGTGAAGTTGTCCTCCTTCTCATTTATTAAATTGTTTTTTCTGGCGTAAGTATTCAAGCTTCTGGTCAGGGCAGTTTTAAATCCGGTCACGTGTGTGCCTCCCTCGGCAGTGTAGATATTGTTAGCGAAAGGTAAGATCCGGGAAGAAATATCGTCGACGTATTGGAGGGCGACTTCGACTATTTCGTACTCATTTTCTCCTGCCTGTTTCTCAACATAAAAAATATTTTTATGTATTGGTTTCGAGTGCTCGTTCTCGAACTTTACCAAAGACATCAACCCGCCTTCAAAATAGAAAGACATTGAAGGCACATTGAGCCCAAGTTCTCGGATGTAAAAAATATTACCATCATCTACCTTACCAATTTCTCTTGCGTCCAGAACCGATATTCTTAAACCTTTTACCAAGTAGGCTTGTTGACGTAAATGATTAACAATGCGTTCGAAACTGAAATTAGTATCAGGAAAGATACTTGGGTCCGGTTGAAAAGTGATAATGGTACCGTGAAGTTTGGAACTACCTACTTTCTTGACCGCGCTTTTTCTCTTGCCTTGATTATATTCTTGAACATAGACTCCACCGTCTCTGTGCACTTCTGCTTTACAATAAATAGAAAGAGCGTTGACGACCGAACCACCGACGCCATGTAATCCTCCTGATATTTTGTATCCCTCTCCTCCAAATTTGCCGCCGGCATGCAAAGTGGTCATGATGGTCTCCAAGGCAGAAACTTTAGTTTGTTTGTGAATATCAACAGGAATACCACGGCCGTTATCTATCACGCGAACGCGATTATTAGGCAGAAGTGTAATTTCAATATCATCGGCAAATCCGCCCATTGCCTCATCGCGAGAGTTATCAAAAATTTCTGTGACAAGGTGATGGAGACCGTCCGGTCCGGTGGTACCAATGTACATGCCGGGACGCTTGCGGACCGGTTCCAGACCCTCTAGAACTGTAATGGATTCAGCGCTGTAGACGCTACCCTTTTTAGCTGATTTTCCTGCTTTCGGCATATGAATTTTACCTCCCTATTTTAGCACAAATAGAGCTATAAAGAAAGGTGAAAATAGCTCTAATAGCGCAGCAGTTTCAGTTAAATTATTAACATTTCTAGCGATCGCAATATATGTTAATATTGATGGGTAATGAGTTTAGTAAAAGAGATACTGCGTACTACTGCTAAATACTACCCTCTGGGGTATAGTCAACTTTATGAGAGTTTGTACAAAGAAACTATATACGGTAGGAAGCTTAATAAAAATTCTTTGTCGGCGACTTTAAGTAGAATGAAAAAGGATGGGCTCTTAGAAACAAGAAATAAAAAATTTCTTTTAACCAAAGAAGGTTTGGATCGCTTAGATAAGGACGGGGCAAAAATTAAGACTTTTTTCAACCAGAAAAATATTGCTGACAATAGAGAGAAACTAAAGAATTTAGTTCTGATTTTTGATATTCCAGAAAAACAGAAACTTTACCGAGAATGGTTGAGATCGGAGCTTGTAGGATTAGGTTTTACTATGATTCAAAAAAGTGTTTGGTTAGGCCCAGCTTTACCAAAAGAATTTGTAGAATATTTAAATGAATTGGGACTTTTTAAGCACATCCGTTTCTTCAAGACTACTGAAAAAGATCTTATCTAATAACATTAACACTTCTAGCGATCGCAAAGATTGTTAATGTTCGCTTTGTATAAAACAGAAACCTCGCGCCAGACTTACGGCGCGAGGTTTATCACTGGTACGAGGAAGCTACTGAGGCATGCTGTAGGGCGGCATGGGCTGACGCTACTGTTCGGACTGCTTCTCATCCGTACGCGATGCGAGGTCACGCAATGCGTCGCGAATTCCATGATCCTCATCCCAGCTCTTCAAGTATTTCTTTAGAAGAGTAGGAACGTTCTGGAATTCAGTCGCGATATTGTTCGCAACTCGAGCCGGCATTTTGCTTCCCTGAAGGATTCTGAAGTCTTCACTGATTGCGCCAACGATTTCGAGTATTCCATTGCTGACCGTTGAGATGACCAGCAAGTGGGCCCTTATGCCCTCACAAATAGATTCGTGGAAAGGAACGTATGTACTCATCCAAAACCTCCTGTACTTTACGCACATGGTATAACTAAATAGATATTATGTCAAGTGAGGCGGATTTCGGCCTTGAAATCTGATTCGGTTTTTTCTTCGATTTTAGAGTGTAGTTTATTTACTTCTTCATTGGTTAAAGTTCTTTCAAGACTTCTGTAGGTGATACGGAAGGTGTAGCTCAACTTCCCTGCCTCGAACTTTTTTTCATCCTCGTATTTGTCTAAAAGCTCAACTTGTTCTATCAAGTCTCCTCCTATGTCTCGAATGACGTCGAAGTAGTCGTTGGGTATGAAATCTTTGTTCACAACAAATGAAATATCGCGAACCACTGGCGGGAACTTAGAAACTTCTTTATACTTATTACCAAGCTTCAACTGCTTCTTCACCCTTTCGTCATCTGACCAAAGGAGACGAATGTCCGGCAACTCCATGCTAATAATGGCCAATCTTTCCAATCCGAAACCGAAAGCCCATCCAGTATATTGTTCTGGATCTATACCTAGATTCTTCAAAACATTTTTATGCACAACGCCTGAACCTAAGACTTCAATCCACTTCCCATCTTTCTCTATCTCCATTTCGATCGAAGGATCTGTAAAGGGGAAAGTATCTTCATTAAAACGATATTTTATTTGATTACCGAAAATAGCTTGGGCAATTTTTATCAAGACGTCTTGGAGGTCTTGAATATTTATAATTTTTTGACTGCGTGGAACCAGATACCAACCGTCTATCTGATGAAACACATTCATATGATGACGATCAATTTCGTCTTTTCTGTATACCTTGCCGTAGGATAAGGCTCCTATTGTTTGATGATTTTTGATCCGTTCCTTTACCTCCTCATTTAAAAGTTGGTAGTACCACATGACAGTCGTCTGAGTTCGTAAGATGTGATTATTGTCAACGTAATATGTATCAGACTTGGATCTACTAGGATGATCTACAGGTGTATTAAAAATATCAAAACTGATCTTAGTGGGCACAATCTCCGGGGTTTCAATAATGTCAAAGTCTTTAAATTCTGGTAACTTTATCAAGCGTTCGACTAGCTCATACAGAGGACTTCCGGGCACACGAGTCAGATCTGGCATATTTAAAAACCGTTTTAAACGCTCTGATTCTGGGTCTCTGACTACATTTTCTAACATTAGATTATATGGTATGGTATAGCAAGTTTTATAGCAAATGGCCGAGATTCAAACGCTTATTCTATACTGTTCCCTTTTTATTTCTCTCTTTTTTGAGGTTTTTCTTCTTATTACTTATCTTGAAGTACGAGAAGAGATTAGTTTTGAAGAACAGTATATAGGTAAGAATATTAAGAGATTCCCGACGGTTACCATCATTGTGCCTTGTTTTAATGAAGAATATACGGTCAATAAGACTATCAAATCCATTCTTAATCTCGATTATCCTAAAGATAAGCTTTCTATTATTGCTGTAAATGATGGCTCGACCGACAAAACTCTCTCGGAACTTGCCAAATTTAAAAAACACTATCGATTCAGTATTTTATCTAAGAAAAATGGGGGCAAACATACCGCGCTTAATCTTGCATTGGAGAATGTTAAGAGTGATTTAGTTGGCTGTCTCGACGCCGACTCATTTGTCAGTCCCGATGCTCTCAAGAAAATTGTGCCGTTTTTTGATGACGTTGATATTATGGCAGTCACTCCTTCAATTAAAGTTTTTGAACCCAAGAGTGTTTTGCAATATGTCCAGAAAATTGAGTACAGCTGGGGAATCTTCCTGCGCCGTATGCTCTCTTCTCTCGGAGCGCTTTATGTTACACCTGGACCTTTCTCTATCTTTCGCACCAAGGTTTTTCAAGAGCTTGGAGGTTACAGCCACGGACACCAGACTGAAGACTTGGAAATGGCTCTGCGTCTGCAGAAGAATAATTATAAAATCGTTAATTCCCATGGAGCGCATGTTTACACTTCGGCTCCGTTAAAGTTTCCGGCACTCTATAAGCAAAGGGTGCGTTGGACATATGGTTTTCTAAATAATGTAATAGACTATCGCGAGATGTTTTTCAATAAAAAATACGGCCATATCGGGCTTTTTATCTTGCCCATTGCCACTTCCTCAATCTTTTCCACGCTCTATATTGCTACCAACGCACTTCAAAATAATATTTCCAAAGCTTTTGATATGATGACTAAATTTCGGACCGTTGGATTCAATTGGAACTTTTCTCTTTCTTTCGACTGGTTTTTTATCAATACTGGTGTCATACCATTTCTAACTTTGAGTGCTGTAATATTGACTTTTGTCATCCTGTACTTATCCATAAGACTAGCTGAAGGCAGATTCAGATTCACAAGAGGCATATTCTACTATCTCGTACTCTACGTCCTCATCGTGCCATTGTGGCTGACCAAGGCGGTGTTCAGTACCATTTTTAAAAGACAGATAAGTTGGAGATGAACACGAACACTCTTACGTTATCTTCTTACTATCGTAAGTAAATAACGTATTTGAAATTTATAGCAGGCCGAAGTGGCTTCGGAGATATTTGTCATTTTCCACCTCATTCGCAATGATATATAAAACCTCCTTTCCTACCCCGAAATCCGTTTTCAACAGACCTATAATATCCTCGCAATCATATGGATATATCCAAACACTATCTTGGAGCATATAAAGTCCGGCCTGATGAAATAAGGAAAGAATTTGTCTGCGTATTCGAGCCTTCTTTTCAGAGATGTCATATATAATGACTCTCCACTTTTGATCCCACCGCTTTGGCTTTTTCAACTTGTAATCTGACATTTCCCATCGCCTCAAAATTTTCTTTCCTTCCAGAGTAAGCTGATAATAACCGTCCTTAAATATCATCAGACCTCTTTTTACCAGCTTCGATGCCGACGAGGAAATATACTCTTTCCTTCTTGGGTTTGGCAGTATCCCGAGTTTACCCATGGCTCCGATGACGTTTGGCGCGACTAAACCAATAGCCAAAATTCCCGCGCCGGCAACTGTTCCCAGAATTATTTTCTGTAGATTTTCTTTCCGAACTCTTTTCCCACTTTTTTCTTCTAATTTACCCATACGTTATTTACTTACTATCGTAACACAATAACGGGTTAGATTTTTACGAAATTTAGTAAAACGAAAGGCGCACTCCCCGAAGGAAATGCGCCCACCAACGGTTCTTAATCGATGTAACCCTCTACCCGATGCAGTTCCGAAAGGTAGAGGTCGAAACCTCCAACCACACCACATCGATAAATGATGACCCGCGATGGGTCACTTGAGTACTTTGAATAATGCCACGAAATGGCTTGACAAGTCAATAGCTTTGGGTAATTCGCATTATTTGATCAAATTCGTTATTATTCGTATCATGCTTGATTCAAAGAAGTATTTGGTGGCTTTTCTTATTACCGCGGCTATCTTCGGCACGGCTATCTTCGTATCGAATATTTTGAGCCAGAAGAAACTTGAAGACGTTCGCATCATTGAGAATCGTGTCGCGCTTGATATTCTCTCGTCGGAAACCCAGTTCGCGCTCTTGGAAGAAACTTCTTGTAAAGATATCGGCCCCGGGTTTCTTTCTAAAGAACTCGGTTCTTTAGGAGAGAAACTTACTTATGCCGAAAATCAGACTGAATTGAATACTCAAGATCTCGATTATTTGAAGCGCTCTTATTTCTTGCTTGAAATCAAAGATTATCTATTAATGAAGCGGTTAACGGAGAAGTGTGGCACTAAACCGACTTTCATTCTCTATTTCTACTCGACCAAAGATGCCTGTGATGATTGTGAGAAAATGGGCTACGTTTTGACAGAGCTACGAGATAGATACCCAGACCTGCGAGTATATTCGTTTGATTATCACTTTGATGTCGGAGCTATTAATACCTTGGTATCTATATACAAAGTCAAACCGGACCTGCCGGCTATGATTATTAACCTCCAAACCTATTATGGTTTTCATTCCGTCGAAGATCTTGAGAAAACAGTGCCAGCTCTCCATGACCTTGCGGCCAAGGCCAAGACACTTGAAAAATCAGCTACCTCCACTCCAAAGACTGATTGATTCCCTTTTACTCACGAGCGAGAGATGTTCTGTATCTCCTTTGTGATTACTTCTTCCGCTTCTTCAAGCTTTTGTTCAAACTGTTCTAAAAATTCTGTTTCTTCCTCCGTTAGTTTTCTGTTGACCTTCTTGAGACGCGCCACGTGTTTTTGAACGCCATCGCGAAGGACTTTGAATGCTCGTTCGGAGACATTTTCCGCCTCCCGCGCTTCGCGGCGCATACGCGCTATCTCGCGTGGGATTCTAAACCAGAGACGAACGCCGACCCATGCGAGAGCACCGAGTGCGAGCAGGATGAGAATG
>MHVR01000003.1 GCA_001825315.1 Candidatus Zambryskibacteria bacterium RIFCSPHIGHO2_02_FULL_43_14 | reverse complement strand
TTTCTTTGGCTGGCAGGGCGCGAATGGAGACATCGACGGTCATAGAGTCGGTCTGGGTTTCGTTGCCAAGCCCCGAGCCATCGCAAGTGATTTCTGCGGTATCAAGGTTGACTTCAAGGTCCCCCGCGCACCAGTAAATGCCTATATATCTACTCTGATTTATTTTGCACGAGCCACCTTGACCGGCATCGCCGATGGTGTAAGTTTTTTCGTTCAACACTTCCACAGCCGACTGGGTTGCGGTGCCGAAAAGCGGCTTTTCCCCGAGCTCGAAAATGTTGTCTCCATCATCAAGCCATGAGAAGAATTCCATCACCTCCGCCAGTTCTCCATCTGCTACACCATCCACATCTTCGTGCGACTCCGGTTCGTTAACACCATTTTCATTTTCATCGAGATTTTTAAAATCAAGACAGAGCCATGCATCAGATTTTTTTACATGCATGCTGATAGTGTTTTCGCCATAGTCACCGGGCTTAATGTCGTCGAAGTTAAAGAAGTGGTCGGAGCCCGGCACCAAATTCTTGAGATCCCATGTGCCAGAAGGCACTGGCAAACCGTTATAACTCGCCTCACTATCTATCTTGAGGTCAATGCCGTAAGTAGCGAAGGTTATACCGGGTTCGGCTTCTCTTGCATATAACGCGCTTACCACCAGCGCAAAGAATCCCGCTAACAGGACTCCCCTCCCAACAATTTTTATGATTGTCGTGGACATGCAAGATTATTTTCTAAAGACTAGATTCCGTTCTCTACATTGACGATGGTGCAAACAAGATTGTCTCCAAGTCCGAGAGTAACTTGATGAGTACTGGAGTCACACGCGCCGCCAAATGTCGTGGTGAATGTTTTTCCACCCACATCACCGGTAATAGTTTCGGATACAGTGTAGGTCCCAACAGGAAGATCGGGTACTGGAATATTGTCAGTCACGTCCATTTCAATACTTGGTCCGGAAATGTGGAGCGTGAAGTCCTCAACGCTGATTCCCACAGTATCGGCTGTCAGAATTTTGTTAACCGTGAGAATTGGTAGAGGTCTTACATCGGGATTGCATTCGAAGTTAGGGTTGTGTCGCGCTTGTACTGCGCTGAAGATAATGTTTAGCTCGGCCATGTCGGTCTGGGTTACATTACCAAGTGCTGTACCGTCACAGTTAACACCTGGATCTACAGATGGATTATCTCCTACTGGTACTGCATCAAGCGTCAATGTCCCCATGCACCATGCTTTGGCAATGTAAACCGTCTCGCCTCCTGGCACAGGATTGCCAACATCACCCCAGACATTGTTTTCGGAGTCAGCAATGGCAATCGGGAATGTGTCATCAAGATTAGCAAGACTTATCACGCCATTTGTTATCTGGTTCTCACCTACTTCATACACGTTGTCTCCGTCATCTGCCCACCAGAAGAAGTTGATTGCATCAGCAAGTTCGCCGTCCCATGCATCTCCGGAGTTCTCTAGAACATCGGGAGCATCGAGTTCCGGTTCAGTCGAAGACTTGTCGTCATCCGAAGTTAGTGTCAGGTCCATACACGTCCATGCATCGTTTTGGACATCGATAGATATTGTGTCCTCGCCCTCGTCATCCGGTTTCAAATCGCGAAAGTTGAAGAAGAGGAGACCGTCAAGGTTGGATGGCTTAAACGAAGTCGTGCAAGAAGTTCCTGATACAGGGAACCCGGCTGTTCCTTGCCATTGCCACACAGGATTCTCCTGTGTACCAACGTTCGTGCAACGATTGCCGTTGTACCAGCTGTCGTTGTCTATCTTGAGGTCAATCGCTCCCGCAGTGAAGGTGTTGCCCGTTGACGTCTCTGTATCAGAGAAGAACGCGCCCGTCGCCCCGGAAATGACCATGGCTCCCGCTCCAACGATAGTGATGAGTCCGATTATTATGCGTCGCATGAGTAAATATTAAATTTGTAAAGCTGAATTCCCATCCAGCCCGCAAGAGCCCTGTTTTGCAGAGCTCCTGAACGGCTAGAGAGAATTACTAGTTAGACCACTGTGGTATGTAGTTTATTGAGCAAAGGAAGTTCGGATTGTTCCGCGCTTGAACTGCATAGAACTGCATATCGCCCTGAACCCGATCAGTCTGTGCCGCATTGTTTACACCAGAACCGCCACACGCCACACCCCCCGGTCGCTGAATTGGACCGTTCGTTGAAGGAATGTTGTTAAGCGGATCGCCTGTTTTGCCTATACCATCCTGCGTTAAACCTGAAGTTACCAGTGTTCCAAAACACCACGCCTTACCAATGTAGAAAGTGGTGTCTCCTGGGATTGGAGTATTACCACCAAGTATGCTACTTACCGAATCTGCAAGAGTAATTTGCCCTGCCGCGCCCATATTTGCGAGAGTGCCAGAAAGAAAGATGACTTCTGCAATCCCGCCTTGTGTAGGAGTGCCTGGCTCATATACATTATCGCCGTCGTCCGCCCAGAATGCGAATTGGAGTCCTTCGTCAAGTTCACCGTCATCAAGTAGTGGATTAATGTTACAGCTCGGATCATTAGTTAGCTCTGGTTCAGTACAATCTACATCTTCATCTGCAGTAATATGTGCAGCAGCGCACATCCATGCATTATTGCTGCCTACATGAATTGAGATGGTATCTTCTCCCATGTCACCTGGTTTGAGGTCAGAGAAGTTAAAGAATTTTTGCACACCTGCTACAAGATCTGCGAGCGCCCAAGAAGTCGATGTACTGAAGATAAACTGACCTGTTGGGTTTAGATACTGCGGAATATTGTAATCAACTACATAACTCTCGTTATCAATCTGGAGATCAATATCTCCAGCCGCAAACGTATTCCCCGTTGAGGTTTCCTCATCAGAGAAGAAGGCGCCAGTGGCTCCGGCAACTAGTCCTCCGACGAAGACTATCATTCCCAAACTTAAAAGAATTCTTTTCATAATTAATTTAAATTATTTTTTAAAGTACTAATTTTATTTTTGTCATGCGACACGTATAGTGTCCATTAGACAGAAGTTTATTTCTTAATTGAATAAAAAGAAAATGCATTGTGTGCATTTCTCTGTGTACAAAATGTGGATAGAAAAATTTTGTCTTTTAATAAAAAATTATTGGATAAACAAATTAAGTAATCAATTTGTCACTTTTACGGTAAAAGTTTTAGTGCCGATACGTCCACCCGTATCCGTTGCTGTACACGTTACGATCGTTGTCCCTATCGAAAAAGTGTATCCGGAAGTGACAACTGTTGGAAAAATTAATCCTGAATAAGGGTCAGGAACGGTATTTGCTATGGTACAAAAAGCGTTGAGAGTAAGAGACAGACCTGTGTCATCGTCTGAAACCGCGGGTGAAAATGTTACCGGAGCGCCGGTTTGAGAAGTGGTAGTGACAGTAATATCTTCTTGTGCGATGACTGGTACACCGGGATTAGAAACAGGATTATTGTTCATTTGAGCAAGACCTTGAGCTACTGTGACCACATTGACATTACTGTTTTGAGTTGTGAGATAACTGACGATACCGCTAAGAGTTGTGGGTGTGGCGCAATAAACTTCACTACCACAAGAATTTCTAATTTCGTGGAATACAAGAATGAGCCACTTTTTACTTAAAATTGCTTCGTCAATCCAACTCTTCACTTCTGCAAAACTGGTATTGCCGTTTACCTGCCGCGCGAAGAGAGCGTAGCGGTTCGTGTTTCTAGTATTGAGATCATCCGGAACAACCGTGCGAGCTCCGACAAAACCGGCTGACTGTAATTTGGCTACAACATCGGTGTTAGATTCGCCATAGGGATATGCGAGATTAGAAACTGGAATGCCTATTTCTCTCAAGAGATCGAGACGGGAACCGTCTGTTTCGAAGAGTTTCGTGACGGCCGAAACGGCGGTCAGGTTAGGATGAGAGCGAGTATGCGACGCGACTTCATGACCGGCATTGTAGAGACTTTTAACGTTAGAAATATTCATGAAGTCTTCGTAACAGGCGCCTGCGCATTCCGTAGCACCAAACATCGGTTCGGTATAGATATATTGAGTGCTCTTGAGACTACCGAGAAGGTTAATGTTATCAAAGACCGATTTCAAACCGTCATCGAATGAGAGAGTGACTAAACCCTTATTAAACAAATTCGGGTCCGTAGGTGGTGGAGGTGTCGGTGTGGTTTCCACTTTAACCAGAGAAAAATCATCAACAGTCAGTGTTCCCTTCTTACTAATAAAATGGAAGACCGTCACCTTGGTGACATCGGCTGGAATGGTTAAAGTTGAAGACGCTTGTTTCCAAGTATTACCGGAAGACGGCAGTGTGGCTACCAAAGCATATGAAAGTTTCCCCTTGCTATCAGTAAACTCCGCATCTATTTCTGTCGCGACATTTGATTTATACCAATTGCTATACCTATAAGAAGCACCCTCTTCGACAAGGACTGAGGTGTGACCCCAATCTGCGCCTCCAGTCGATTTCCTGTTGAGAGTAACTGAAGCACTTTTCCCCGCGCCAGTCCTGCCGGTATTGAGATATTTGAAAGTCGGCACCGGAGAACCCCAATAATTCTTCGACCAATTGGCAGGACTTCCGTCGCTAGCTTGAATCTCAAATGAAGAATTCTGAATGAGATTTACTTCTTCGGCGCTGACACTTGGAATTGAGAAACTGCCTATCGCAATAAAAATGGTAACGAGAGATGTAAGACTTTTCCATGTTTTATTCATATTTGATTATTTAGTTAAAAGTAATTTCCGAAATCAGAGCTTGCCCTAGCGGTACAGTAGGATAAGTACTGAACAAATAATTATTGGACAAATATATAGTGATGATGATCACTATCACAGCGAGGCCGTTGGTAATAAGGTCGGGATGTTTCTCTCGGGTTTTCGTAATTAGATTAATTACCAAAGCAAGCACCACTACGCCCAAGATACCAAGAAGCGCAAAATCGGTATTGCGCTTCGGCGATGTAGAAAGGGAGTTTATCACTTCGCCCAAAACAGCAGTGGAAGAAGCTACTGCGACAGTAGCCGGAGCAGTCGAAGAAGCGATAACAGTTGAAACCAAATTTGTAACGGAAATTATGTTTGAAGGACGAGCATAATACTGAACAACAAAGATGGCCTCACGCCCGTCATAATAACCGGTAGCGGCGGCGGTACCTATTTCGGTAAATCCCTGTCTAAGAATATTGTCACGATGAGCGGGAGAATTCATCCAGGCCTCGGTTACATCTTTCGAGTCGGTAAAGTTAACAGCCAGATTTTCACCGGCCGTATCATAAAGATATCCGGAAACTCTAAGCCAGTACCACGGAGTAACTCCTTCGGGACTGTTGTGGGCAAAGTAGCCTTTAGAGGCCATATCGGAAGCTTTTCTGGCGGCAGCCTGCTCAAGTAGCAAGTTGGTTGTAAGCTGGTTGAGATGAGCACTGGCGCGCTTATCGTTGGTAAGATTATTGAGCACCGAAGGCAAAACTGAAGCAAGAAAATCCGGCCCGCGAAAAAACGTAATAGATGGGAGAACAAAGAGAATAAGCTCAAGAGCTAGTACCGCTAAAACAATTTTGCGAGCATTGGGACCATGGAGAAAGTGCGGCCTATGATTATTGCCTTCGTGCGGTATGAAATGTTTCTTAAACCACCTGAACATCTGTTTAAGAATACACCAAAAAACCGCCTTTTTAAAGGCGGTTTTTTGGTGTTGTCTAATCTCTTATTATAATCTTTCTTCTCTAACTTTTAGCGTTTATCTCGATTTGTAGAAGCTTGATGAGCTCCTGCATAAGAATTATTAATTGCGCTTTTATAGCTTCTATTTGATCCTGATTGCCACTAGTAGTAAACGCTCCCAAAACTTGACCTGTTAGATTTATTGGACGCGAGAATTGTCCTTGTGTCCTATGTCTCGTTACTTCCGCAATAGGTACATTTTGAGTAATTACGGAAACTTCGTTTCCTACCACCTCCGGAGAACCGTGTGATATCGGTCGCAAGAAGTAAGTTGTGCCTGCGGAAAGGCCGCTCACTACTACAGAATGCTCAGTGACAAGAGTAGCATCTTCAACCGTAGAGTTGGCGTAACCGTAGTTGGGAGCAGGATCCGTTATAGGATTATGAGAAACGGTGTCGTAAACTACTCGACTGGTCGATGGATGACTGGTAGTCCAAGTGATTGTAATACTATCTGTTGCGGGTGTATTAGTCTCTTCAGTTGAGACTACGAGATCAGAAACTACTACCGTGCGGATAATTTGAGTAGCTACATTACCGGCTGTATCTGTCGCATCGTAGGTGACAGAGTAGGTACCGACAATTGCCGTATTTACCGTATCTCCACCGATAGTCACTTCGACCGAAGCATCTACGTTATCGACACCTATTGCACCCGATTCAACATACTCCTGACCAATTGCAAGATTCATAGGAGACGCGCCAGTGAGTGTGAGTACCGGAGCTTCAAGATCTTTAATACGAACGGTCCTTGTAATTCCGGATGAGTTACCAGAAGTATCCACTGCGCTATAAGTGATAGTGTATTCGGCTCCGAGAACTCCCGTGTCTACCGTGTCACCGCCAATCACCACTGTAACAGTTGAGTCAATATTATCTGTACCTGTTGCACCTTCTTCTGTGTAAATGCCGTTAAGATTCACATCAACAGGATCGGTGCCGACCAAAGTGAGAACCGGACTAGTGGTATCTATAGTAAGGGTGGAAGGGAGAGTGGCCACATTTCCGAGTTCATCGGTGGCAGTGACAGTGACAGTGTAAACGCCTTCAGCAAGTACATCAGTGATGGTAGCTGACCAGATGCCGGCTCCGTCAACGGAAGCATCATAAGTGAAGCCATTAAGTTCCGAATCAGTAACTGTGACAGTAACAGTCACACCTGTCGGTTCAGTGGTACCCGTAATGGCGGTAACATTCGAGGCAATTGGATCGAGAGTCAAGTCAGGAGCTTGGGTGTTAATGGTTAGAGTGCCTTCCGCAAGATTAGATAGATTACCAGCGGCATCTGTGCTTACTGCTGATACAGGATATACGCCGTCAATAAGTTCGTTTTCTGCAGGAATAGTTACAGACCATGCTCCGAGAATTGGAGTAGTGAGGTATTCTACTGCGTTTACAGTTATTGTAACGTCAGCAGAATCATCCGTAGTGCCGGTAACAGTCGGAGTAGTGTCATTGGTTGCCAGTGAGTTGACGGCAAGTACCGGTGCAGTCAAATCAACGGTGAAGTTCGCGGTGCTGGTGGCGCTGTTCCCTACTTCGTCGGTAGCGACGATGACGAATTCGTGAGCGGCTTCGCTAAGGCCAGATAGAGAAACCGGAACATCACTTTCACAAGCATTGTTGACAGTATCGAAAGTGCAGACAACTGTTAACGCATCTGTGACTGTAAAGTTAATCTCCGCATCAGTGGTGTTAATGAATAGATTTGGCTGGCTATTTATCGTGATTACCGGTGCGCTGTCGTCAACTGTAAACTCATTGATTGCTAGAGATTCACTTATATGAGCGGAAGCATCTGTAACAGTAATAGTACAGTCGCTATAAGTTCCACCAACCAGAGCATTGAAGGTTACGGTATTGTCTCCAACAACCGCGTCTAGAGTAGCGCTGGAACAGGAACCGCCATAAGTTATTACCCCTGCTTCAGTTGAACTGAAAGTATAACTCGGAGTAATGCTTGCAGGACTTGGAACCGGCGTTACTTCTACCAAAACCGGAGGCAGAGTATCAACCGTGAAGGTTCGAGAAACTTCTGTAGAATTGAGAGCAATATCAGAAGCTCTGACCATAAAGGTGTGAAGGCCTTCGACGAGAGTAGTCAATACTTTCGGAGAATCACATGGAGCGTATCCTTCGCCATCGAGCTTGCATTCAACAATATCTGCGCCTGTAGCAACAAAGGAGAATGATGTCTCGGTCGTTGTAATAGTAGAAGCTTCGACCGGACCATCGGTAATAGAGAGCTCCGGAGCTGTAGCGTCATAAATGACAGAGATAGAAGTTGTAGCAAGGTTGTCCGCTCCGCCAGAATCTTGAGCAGAACCTGTTGGAATATTGACCGTTACTTCCCCATCTGTAACAGGTGTTATGTCAAAGGTATATGTGGTACCACTGCCGAGAAAGTTTTCCGCACTACCGTTGGTAACAGCAATATCTTCTTGTGTCAGTCCGGTTACTGATTCAGAAAAAGTAGCAGCAACTGGAATTGGTGAGATGTTGGTAGGATTGGTAGATGTGGTTGTAATAGTCACAGAAGGAACTGCGCTGTTGGCTACTACTACATCAAAGGTTTTAGTACCAAGGCGTCCGCCAGCATCTGCTGATGTGCATGTAACTGTCGTAGTGCCCATCGCAAATGTGTCGCCAGACATGACAACTGTCGGGAAACTAACTCCCCAGTTTGTATTCAGAACCAAGGTTGGAATGGTACAAAAAGCGTTCAAGGTAGAAGGAAGTCCTGTGTCGTCGTCAGTTACTGCTGGAGTGAATGTTACTGGAGCGCCGAGAGGAGAAGTTGCTTCTGCACCAACAACTCCAGCCACTTCTTCAGCAATAACAATGGACGGTACGCCGGTATTCGATACCGGATTATCATTCATCTGTGAAAGACCTTCTTTAACGGTAATGACATCAACGCTGTCACCTTTACTGTCTAGATAATCAGTAATAGTCTGAAGTTTGGCTGGGGTTGTACAGGAAATTTCATCTCCACAAACATCTTTGATTTCATGGAAGACTAGAATCAGCCACTTGTTTGCGGCAATCGCCTCATCAATCCACTCTTCAACGTTTCCAAAATCTGGATCTTCTGGTGGATCTAAAGGAGTAATTGGAGTATTGATGTTTACCTGCACCGCATTCAGCTTGTAGCGATTGGTAGATTTCGTGTTAAACAGATGCTCGGCTGACGGGCCAATAAAATCCACGGTTCGAGCGCCGATAATTCCAGCTGACTTCAATTTGAGAATGAGCGCGTCATCGAATACGCCAAAAGGATAAGCAAAGGTATTGACCGGCAGACCAATGTCTTGTAGGAGATCTAAACGCAAACCATCCACTTCAAATAAAAGTTCAATAGGAGTACGCCCAGTAAGACCCGTGCATGGTTCAACCTCACAAGGATCCGTGCGGGTATGGGCAGCAATCTCATGACCTTCAGATTCTAAAATATTAACCTCGGCAGTAGTCATAAAACTGCAATCCGGACTATTGATGTCAGCACATCCCATTGCACCAGAGATAATATATTGGGTGCTGTCGTAACCAATTCCACCACTAGCAGCATTGAGAATAGGACGAGCATTGTCATAGATGGATTGCGTACCGTCGTCGAAAGAGAGAGAAACCATACCTTTATTGAAGACATCAGTGTTTATGGAGAATTCACTTACAGGTAACGGGATACTCCCATTTCCCGCCGCATCCGTGACTGTAATAGTGCAATTACCATAGGTGGCACCATTTGTAAGTGATCCATAGGTAGTTGTGTTATTTCCTACTACGGCAGAAGATAAACTACCAGTGCCACACAGACCGTTGTAAGCAATAATTCCCGCTTCGGTTGAACTGAATGTGTAGTTAGGAGTAACATCATTGGTTATAGTTGGAACTGCTGTCACTTGAGCGAGAACGGGAGCAATAGTGTCGGGAGGAGTGTGTGTGACGATAGCTCTTATCGCACCAACTCGAACTGTTGTATTGCCAACTTTCATCACACCCACTTCAAGATCGGTCGTACCACTCTTGACGAAGTCAACTATATTTATGACCTGACTCCTTTGAGTGCAACCGTTTGAACTTGTAGTATTAAGATTAACACCAGAGTTTGTATCGGTCGTGCCAACTCTAACAAAAGTTTGATACGTGCCACCTACATTAAAAAAGAACTGCGCAACATCCCATGTAAAAACTTCTACACTAGTTATTGTGTTTCCATTTGGGATAGATGAAAGATCTAAATTTACAGATTCGCGATTATTACTATTGTTACTATCAATATAGTCATTACTACCACAACTAGGCGTACCACTCTCGTCCAAATCGTTCTCGTCTCCATTCCAAGAAGTGTAATTACCCTGGCCATTAGGCAAAAGAGTCGATGTCGTATCCGCTGAAATTGAACTAGCATTACTGAAAACCAGACCGAGAACGAAAATAATGATTGCCCCGCGTGATGTGAACCTCTTCATAATAATAATCGTTGATATTTAATCGAAACCAGGCAAGTAATAATACTGATTCCTTTAAACTCTTTATACAAGCCATTATTTAAGATAATGTCTTATATATTTAAGTGTGTCTGGATATTACTATAAACGACAAAATAATACAAGGGGTCTATATCAATTTAATGTCTTTTATATTATGGCCAATTTATTTGAGAAGTGGTAACTATTTCCTTCCACGGTCCGCTCGGCACATCAGAGAAATTCACAAACTGCCAATCAACTTTATTATCTACATTATTTAATCCCACGAAGTGCAAACAATCTCGAAGTGCTGGAGAGACATCCATACCGGCATTATTAGAAATGGTACTCTTCGGTCTAGCATCGTTAGTTCCGAAAACGTAATTATAATCATCGTATTGATAAGGACCAGCATCTTCAATCTGTCCATAGCAAATAATATCGTTTCTCGTGATCTTGACCCAACGATTCTTCATCATTGATTCTTCCGAACTCCAGTTTTTTTCATTGGCCCATGGTACTACGGTCAGGCGGTTAGATTTCGGATTGCCGTTGTCATTGAAGTCGTTATACGGCAGGTCCAAATAAAACGGATTTTCTTTTGGGGTAAATCCTGTTGGATAATAACCGTTGCGATTTTGATAATCGTCGTAACCGCCATAATGCACCTGCCAGTCATCATCCCAAGCAGACAGAGCATTATCTTCAGATGAGCCATTACCCTGTGGTTCTCCTACCCAGAAGACTGCCGCAGTAATATTTGTATGTAAAGGGTATTGCGATGGTTGCGGAGAAAAAGTGGGAGTTGAAGGTGGAGAAAGTGGAGTAGGAGTTGGAGTGGCAGCGGGTGGATTCGATGCCGAACTTCCCCCATTGCCAGACGAAGAACTTCTACTTGAAGATCCCCCACCACCACTACTCCTGTTAGGTGCAGAACCGATACTAACGTTAACTTTATTAAGAGTTGCTTGCTTTGTCCTAGAGATTGGCCCCCAGTATCCGACCGACGGTGATACGCCATTTGCTGACTGCCATTTAGCTACGGCCGTTTTAGTCAAAAAGCCAAAATAACCGAAAGCTACGCCTGCTGGCATAATCAAATGACCCTGGGCCACAAGCATTTGTTGCAAAGACGATACCTCTGGTCCAGTAGACCCGACTGTTAGATTTTGTTTAAAAATATATGGTGCTGTAGACACGGGATCTCTATTTTGTAAAGCATTAATTTGTGCCTGTAGAGCCGCAAGCTGAGAAAGAAGTTCGCCTATGGTAGTAGCCGCGACTGAACTACTTGTCATCAGGAAGATCCCGGTAACTACGAGAACAGATAACAATTTTATGGTTTTTTTCATTTTTTGTCTTTTAGCTATATTATAAATGATAACGTATATTGATTGAAAGTCTTTCAAGATTGTGTAATTTAAGTGGATATTTGTCCTAGAGAGCCCTCTGCTCTTCGTGACGGACTTATCCAGCGACCATCCGACCTAACCAGAAATGCTCTGGGTATGGCAAGCAGAAGTGCTACGGCATCTACAAAGCGAAGGAGGGGAAAGGTAAGGCCAACAATCAGATATTCCCATCTCTTCTGGAATAGGGCGACTATAATTGTAAGAAGATAATCAACAGCCCAAGTTATGAAGAAAACTGTTAGGAAGAAACTGGAATCTAGTACGAAATAAGTCAAGATAAGTAACGGCATAAGTAAGAACGTTAGATTCCCTAACACCACTTCCATCAGAGTTATAGCCATAGATAACCAGAACTTAGACGGCCAGAAGCCATGCAACCGTATAGTTTGCCAGAATCCCAAGTGCCAGCGCTTAATCTGTCGATAATAATCCTTGAGATTATCCGGATCTTGAGTGTATGCCACCACAGACGGATGATGAGCGATTTTTCCAAGTTTCTTACGATGAACCTCGAAGGTCATATTGAAGTCTTCTATCACAAGTCCCGAAGGATTTATGTCAATCTGATTTAAAATCGATGTCCTATAGATACTTGCAAATCCGGGAACTATATGGGTAACATTTGCATATTTCCAAGTCTGGCCGAATTTTATAAGCATCTGGAACAAGAAGTAGATGCGATCTCTGTGCAACACAAAAAGCATTTGTCTCCAAGACAATTTCTCTCTTTGCCATATAGTGCTGGCAAACCCTGCAATAGCTACCACCTCTGGATCATCGAAAAAAGGTAGTGCTTTCTTTAGATAATCATTCTTAAGACGAGTATCAGCATCTATCAATACAACCGCTTTATATTTTTGAGAGATTTTAAAACGAAGGATACTTGTCTCTATGGCGCCAGCCTTACCTCTGTTTGGATTTAACTCTAAGACAGACACTCCGTACTGATGCGCAATCTGGGCAGTACTGTCACTCGAACCGTCCGACACGACAAATATGTTGGTTGGCTTGGTGATGTTTAAGAGAGACTTTAGAGTATCAGCGATAACCAGTTCCTCATTATGAGCAGGCACTATTACTGCCACCTCTTCTTCTTCGATTTGATGCTCTTTCAGACCATTTCTATTTTTACCAAATATTAAGGCGTTTATTTTTTCTGTAAGCAAGCGCGCGACTCCTATTGATCCCCAGAAAATAAAATTAACACCCCAAACTAGAATTAAAACAACTAGAACATACCAAAAGTTGAATAACTTATTAGAATTAGTGGGGATATCTTCCACAACTCCGGCTAAGGATATGAGGCACATCTCCTTTTCTATCTTGGCTCGAGTATAGGGACCGACGAAACCAGTGCCTACTGTTAGACCTAGCGGTAGAAGAATATCGGTGGCATATTTCTCCTGAAATTTTATGACAGCATGATATGTCAATAAGTCGAAGTGACCAGATTCATCCGATAAATTTAGAATTTTCTGAAGTTTTGCAACATCATTCCCTGTATTACCGTAACGCAAATTCCTCGAGAAAATTACTTCGCATGAGGAAGCGAGCGACGGCAAGATAACGATTTGGTTGGATAAATTAACTGTCTTGTACTTAAGAAAAAATAAGGGAACAACAAGAATAAAAGCTACGATGAGAAAGTGGAGATTCTTCTCTAAAATACTGGAAAATTTAGACATCTAACCCTGTGGTTGCAGTTGCAAGCTTTCATCTATGGAGTATTTAACGTCATAAGCAGTTATACGCTTGCGGAAATTATCGATAGTAATTCCCAATCCCGTTCGCAAGTCCACTTTATAATCCCAACCCAAGGCTCTTACTTTATCTAGGACAGGCATACGACTATTGTGATCATGTTCAGCTCGCGGAATAAAAGTGATATCACTCTCTGATTCAGTCGCCAGTATTATTTCTTTAGCTAAATCGAGCATGCTTATAGCTTTATCACTACCAAGATTATATGCTTCCCCGGCAATACCTTTTTCCATAACCAAGATAAGCCCGTTAATCAAGTCATCGACAAAACACATAGTGCGTATTTGTGTTCCCGCTCCATGCACAGTAAGAGGTTTATTGACCAAAGCTTGTGTAATAAATGTCGGTATAACTCGAAAATCTCCTAATGCCATATTCGGCCCATACACATTAAATAATCTGACAATTCTAGCATTTAGTTTATGCTTGCGTACGGCGTGCATAATTAATGTTTCAGAGAAACGTTTTCCCTCCTCATAATTAGCTCTCCACCCGATAGGGTCGACATTGCCTGTATAATTCTCGGATTGGACAGGTACTTCCGGTTCTCCATAAATTTCTGATGAACTGGTAAAGAGAAATCTGGCATTATGCTCATGAGCAACTCGCAATATATTCTTAGTGCCATTAGAGCAAGCCTCCAGCATCTCATCTCCTAAAATTTCGATATTTGGCACGCCTGTCGGACAAGCTAGATCAAAGATTTGGTCAAATTTTACTCGTTGGTCAGAACAAAATTTTAGAAAATCTTCAGTCTCTACACCACATTCAGCAAAAATAAAATTCTTATTATCTTTAAAAGATTCGAGATTTTCAGATTTACCGGTCGTGAAATTATCAACTGCCCATACTTTGTGACCATCTTTCAGTAATTTATCACTCAAGTTTGAGCCAATAAATCCCGCCGCTCCTGCAATTAAGATATTCATGATTATTGAATTTATCTTCCTACTCCCTTATAACTAATACTTGAGGCAAGAAAATCCTCCTTCTTCAAACAATTTCTGCCGTCGATTACCGATTTTATCTCAAATGACTCAAGGTCATTAACTGAAAGACCACTGAATTCTGCGTGGTCTGTAGCCACCACCACCGCATCCGTTCCTGTCAGCGCTTCTTCTAAAGTTCTTACGCTCGACTTCGATAGAACGTGAGGATCATATGAGACCACTTCTGCTCCCATTTCTTGAAGATATTTGATAATCCCAAATGACGGACTTTCGCGACAATCATCAATATCCTTTTTGTACGCTAGACCCAGCACAGCCACCCGAGCATTCTCGATTGAAACCCCTTTTTTGGCAAGTTCGTCTCGCACCAGATCGGCAGTGTAGCGATGCATACTCTCATTGGTTTTGCATGCTAAAGCCAGAAAATCATGTTTGAAACCGTTATTCTTGAACGCGTATTCAATAAGATAATAAGGGTCAACAGGTATACAGTGGCCGCCTATACCGCAACCCGGATAATGCGGCATGAAGGCAAAGGGCTTAGTAGCCGCTCCATTAATCACATTCACGACGTCTATATTTAGGCGAGCAAATGACTTGGCAAGTTCATTTACAAAGGCGATATTTATATTTCTGAAAGAATTTTCAACTATCTTTACCGCTTCTGCTTCTTTAAGAGAAGCCATGGGTTTTATCTCTGCATCTATGATTGAATGGTAGAACTCTACCGCTAGGTCAAGACTTTTCTCGTCAAAACCACCTATCACTCTTGGAATGTTTGATACGTTCCATTTTTTATCACCAGGATTTATCCTCTCCGGACAATGAGCAACGGAGATATCTTCGCCCACTCTAAGCTTGGAGACCAATTCGATAGTTGGGATCACAATCTCTTCACATACTCCGGGGTTTACTGTTGACTCTAATATAACGCACTGGCCTTTTTTCAGATAGGGACCTATGCTTTCACAAGCACTCTGAACAGGTCCATAGTCAGGCATCTTATGATTATCAACAGGAGTAGGCACGCAAAGAATGATTATATCCGCCGAGGCGACCGCGGCAAAGTCATTTGAAACTTGAAGTGAAGTCGTCGTTAATTCCTTCTGAATCTCTTCATCATTAAAAGGGGATGTCTTTTCTTGGATAAGTTTAATTTTCTGTTTATTAAGATCAACGCCTGTGGTGTGAAATCCCTTTTTAGATGACAAAAGAGCGAGTGGCAAACCCACATATCCGAGACCTATTACTACTATTTTTTTATTTCCAATTGACTGTTTCATTAAAGACAGACGTGTATTTATACTGTCCGTTCTGAACAGAATATACTTATGACCTTTATCAGTCAAGGACTCTTTCAAATATAAACTTTTGACCTTATTGTGGATAACTCTCAGTGAAGTACGTCCTTTACTTAAGTATCTTGATTTTGGCGCCGATTCTATTTAGTCGTCCAACGATATCTTCGTAACCGCGATTGATAGCGTAAACATTGCGCAAAACTGACTTTCCTTCCGCACCAAGCATGGTAGTCATGAGCATCACTGCCGGTCGGAGAGCTGGAGGACAAACTATCTGTGCACCCTTGAGCTTAGACGGTCCATCGACAAAGACACGATGCGGGTCAGCCAGACGAACACTTGCACCAAGCCGGTTGAGTTCAGTAAAGAAAATGGCTCTATCCTCCCACATCCAATCATGAATAAGAGTCGTACCCACAGCTTGAGTGACGATCGGTACGAAGAACGGCAGATTGTCGGTATTGATACCCGGATATGGTTGAGCATGAATCTTGTCATAAAGGGCCTTAAGTTTAGATGGTTTAATAGTAATATCTACTAGTTTAGTGCGGCCATTATCGGATAGATAATTTCTAGACATATTATAGTGCAATCCCATCTTTTCAAGCTTTAAAAGTTCCACTTTCAGAAAATCAATAGGCACCCTGCGAATAAGGAGCTTGGAATGCGTCATGATGGCCGCTGTGATAAAGAGCATGGTTTCCACCGGATCTTCACTATTAGCGTACGCTATCTCCGTATTTATATTTGGATTACCTTTTATAACTAGTGTCTTGGTGCCGATACCCTCAATTTCTATACCAAGTTTCTCCAAAAAGTAACAAACTTCAAGTACCATGTAATTCTGTTGGGCGAAGTCAATGACGGTTCGCTGCGGTAAAATAGCCGCCCGTAGAATAGCATTGGTAGTACCTGTATCTGACGCTTCATACATAACCACCTCTTTTTTTATCCATTTATTATGAGAGATTTGATAATAGTTTTCTTTTGTCTCTATTTTTAGACCCAAATCTTCGAGTGCGTAGCGATGCGCGGCTATAGTTCTCTCCCCCATTTTACAACCACCGATATGGGGCAATCTGAAAGAACGCATACGGGCCGAGAGCGGACCAATGAGCATGAGGGCGGAACGAATTTTGCCAGTAGCACGACTATTTATATTTAAGACAGAGAAAGTTCGCGGCGGCTCGATAGTGAGAGTGTGTTTACCAATCCAAACTACTTTAATGCCAAGACTTTTGAAAACTTCTATAAATCGGCTCACTTCCTCGATACGCGGGATATTATGAAAAGTAGTTTTACCCCGATTGACCAACGCGGCGGCAAAGAGATGCGTGGCGCCATTTTTAGAAGCATTAGTGGTGATTTGACCAGAGAGTTTGTGTCCCCCCTCTATTTCAAAATCATCTCCCTCGCCTTGCCAATTTCTTGTCCCGCGAAGCTTTTGCGCAGTAGGATTCATTGCTCGTACAATATATCATACGATTCTTGTTAAAAAGAAAGGGACGCCACGACATACGCGTGAACGTCCCTCGAAAGAACTCTTACTTTTTACCACCGTGATCGCTATGATCATCGTGACCATCGTGATCATTTCCACCTTTGTCCCCCTTGTGATCATTATGGAGGACTGGCGGTGCAGGAGGCGTTGGTACAGTCACTTGACCACCGTTGCCACCGTTTCCACCGTTGGCTTGCCCACCGTTGCCAGTGGCTTGACCGCCATTGCCGGTAGCTTGGCCTCCATTGGCCGTGTTGTCACCACCTTCGTTGTTATTGGTGTTAGTGGCACTTCCGCCCGTTGCGGAAGCAGTTATCCCGCCTGCCCCAACGCTACCTCCACCTCCACCTTGGCCACCCTGCGCATTGGCCTCGGACGAACTGACACCCTTGACGTCAACATCTTGCGTGACGCTTTGGATGACCTGCAAAGGTTTGGAAAGCGTGACCGCTTCCATAATCTTTGCAGATTCGGCTTGCTTGTAAGCCGACTTGTTTAGCTTTCCGAGACGTTGAACGGTCATCACACCGGTAACAGCACTGACCGAGTTCGCAATTCCGGAAAGCGCCAACCATTTGTTGGCGACTCGCGCCGATGCCGCTTGTCCTCTAGCCACTTCCAGCATTTGCCTTCGGAAGTCTGCGTCCTTGTCGGCATTCTGTCGCAGGAATTCGACTATTGCAATGTCTGACGTTGTCCCCGTCGGTGGCGCCTGAAGCATCTTCATCATCATCGCCATCATTTCTGGTGACATTGACGATTGAGCCGGAGCTGGCGGAGCAGTGACGTTGACCGAAATGCTAATCGGCGCTCCTGCTTGGGGTACAGCTACTGCCGGCCTTACTACTGTCCTCGTTGCTGGTGATGCCGTCGGTGCGGGCGCTGGAACACAGCCAGGCACCGTACCTACCGGACAAACGAGTAGCTGTGTGGGTTGAAGTGGCACCGGCTGCTGCTGGGCAAAAACCGACACCGACGAGACGAATGACACGAACACGATCCACGACGAAAATTTCTTCATCACGTCGCCTCCTTATTTATTGCTGGCAAGGGTAAGCCCCGCCGCAACAACTTCCTGTTGTGCCTTGTCCAGTTTGTGTTGAACAAAGGCGTTGACTAGCGGGGCTACCATTACTACCCCGCCCATCGGATCTCCCGCCAAAACCCTGAGGACCCCGAGCGTCGTAGGTACTCCGATGGTAAGAACCGGTTGGAAAACCCTAGACGCCAGTCCTGGCCTCTGCGGGAAATTCTGCAGAAGATTAAAGTATCTCTTTTTATCGAGACTTTTAATCTTCTTCGGCTTCTCAATCAAATTCCCCTGACTGAGAAGTAAAGAACCGACCATGACCGGATCATTTCCTCCTCCGAGATCAAAGACCACGGATGAGAAATCATTGACTGGTAATGAGTCGTTGAGGTGAACTCCGAGCCTCCAATCGCCGCCATCAGTTTTTTCAACCGATGTGACGGTCCTCTTAGACTCAAATCTTCCATCCTCATCTACACTGATGTTAATTAGTGTTGGAAAGAGCCCAGGAAAGGCACCGTTTATAGCATCACTGCTGACGGTAACTTCGTAGAGCCCTGGCTTCATCACTTTAACCGAATTTGGCGTCCGTGTGACGGTCGTCGAACTCGGCACAGACAGCTCGACTTGCATCGTATCTGTCTGAGAGTCCTCTGCACGTGGCGTTTCCACCACGTTTTCGACTGGAATAGCCTGTGATTCCTGCATCGCCACTTCTGACGTACCGACGTTCACAACCACATCTGTCGTAGGAACCGACACGGGCAGAATTTCTGCCAATGTTTGTTCCAGCACGGAGACTTTTGATGTCAGCACATTCACAGGAACTGGCACATCGCTCTGGCACGGAATCACCAGAACCTGACCTGGATAGATCAAATCCTGATGCTTGACCATATTTCTGTTCGCTGCAAAGAGGTAAGGATACAGATTTCCATTCCCCCACTCTTTCTCAGCGATTCGCCAGAGCGAGTTGCCCTCCACCACAGTGTACCTCCGGTCTTCGCAGGCCGGTGCAATGGTTGTTGGGATTGAAGCGATAGCCACAGGGGCTGGCGCTTCGGCTACTTTCTGAACTTGAGTTGGCTCGGCGGATGTCTTCCAGATATACTGGCTGACAAGAACTCCGATTACCAGCCCAATAGCCATCCCAATACCGGTGTACGTCATTCGGTATTCGTCAAGCTTATGGAACCTTGCTCGAAGCATCTTCGTTTCCTTCCCGAAAGTTTCGGCGAAGGACTTTGAACGACTTGAACTAGCCACTCCATGTAGACGCCCCCTTTTACGGGTGACGAATCACTTTGTAGCCATACAAGACGCCGCAGTCAATCGCACCTCCGAGAATTCTTTTCTGGTCCATGTAAACGCCCCCTTTTACGGGTGACGAATCACTTTGCAGAATTGAATGCTTCGAAAGAATTTCAACCTTCTTTTTTGTTAGAGGTTAAAGCTCTACTGGGTTACTGACCCGACGACTGCTGATTGCTTTTGCATAGCAATCAGGACTGCTCTTCTCTTCCGCTTGTCCCATGCGACGGGACTTGCATCTCCGTCGAAGTAAACAAGCGGGGGAAGGTTCTCTCGGAGTTCGGCTGTGCAGATGATCTGTTCACCGTCCCAGAGAGTTCCTTTTTGGGAGAGAGTGAGACAGAACATCACTCGCGAGATGTTTCCGTTCCGAGCGGCAAACTCTTTCAGCGCCGGAATGTCCGGATCTGTCAGAATGTCCGTTTTCTTGCCGTGGTTTTGGACCACGCGGACCTCTGGGGCTTTGGTGCGGCTTCTTGCGAAGACAACACCCAAGGCGATGAGAGCGAGAACCGCTACAACACCACCTACACCCCAGAACATCATTTTTCTTGTTTTTGCTTCAGTCTCTTCAGCCACCTTCTGTTGCTTGGCGGCCGTCGTGATGATCTCATCACGAAGTTTCTTCTCGACTTCGACTGACTGCTGAAGAGACTCTTGGTGCTGTTTTTCAGCTTCGGTACGAGCCTTGGCGGCCTGCGTTGCGGACTTCTTTTCCGCATCACGAACCGCCCTCTTCATCTCTGCAGTCGCCTTTTGCAAATCCTCGCGCGAAGCGGGATCTGAAGTCGTCTGAGCATAAAGTCCAGCCGACGGCAAGAAGACGAGAATCATCATCACAATCATCCTTCTCACTACACACCAACCTTTCTTTTAAATCCTAATGACAGGGAATTCCCCGTGTTTGTCAAGGGGCTTTTCGGCCTTTATTGAGACCAAACTCGTGGCATCACCACAAGCGCACTCTTACTAACATATTATCGATATTTTGTCCAATTTTTCAAACTATCTGTTTTCCTGATTTCTTAATGCCAATAGGACTAACACAAAAATATAAACGATATGGTCATCTATGAGAGGATTGTTAGCAGGCGGGAGAACGGCCAAATACATAAGAAGGAGCATAACAGAGCCGGCCATCGCTCCCCAAGTAACAAACTTATTAAATAAAAGAGTGACTCCCACACCTAAGAGTCCAAGCATAAAGAGCCAGTCCACGGTAGGTATTCCCGCTAATTCCTTGAAAAATTCTGCCAAAGGCCCGTGAGTGGCATTCGTCAAGAACCCGGAGGTAGGCGACCCTCCGTTGAGCCACGCATTTTTGCTTGTGGTGGCAAATCCTAAGCCAAATAATTTATCGATAAACGCCCAGAGGAAAATAAAACCCATCGCGAGACGCAACCCTAACCATGTAATTTTTTTTATACTCATATGCATTTATCATATCATGGGAAAAAGCTTCTTCAGGTCTCGATGTGGACTACTTCAGCGAAGCTACAAACGCACGGCGCTATCCTGCTTGTACTAAAGTAATTTTTTGAGAAGTTTTGATATATCCTCCACAAGCTCTGGAAACTCTTCTTGATTTAAGTGTCCCCTATCTTCAAAAACTCTTGTTTGGGCATTTGGCAAAGCTTTTTTATATTGCTCTAGTGCAGAAAAAGGTACAACTGGATCATCTTTACTGTGATATAAATACACTTGATCAGTTTGCAAATTCAGTTTTTTAGGTAATGTAAAGCTAACTACATTGTAACCCTCATCGTCTTTATCATAAATTGCGCCGACAAGAAATACGGCTTTTATTTTTCTTGGAAATTGATTTTCTGAAAGATATTTAGCCAAAAACACCCCACCAAGAGAATGTCCTATCAATATAACCTCGTCGTTCAAGAAAGGGATAAACTTTTCGAACCAGAGTTTCCACTCATCAAATTGGGCATTATTTTTATTAGGCATGATTGGCTGAATAACTTCATAGTTACCACCAAGCTTTTTCCTAAGCCATGGTTTCCAATCATCTTTACCATTTCTATACCGCTCAATGTCAATTTTGTAGTTACGTAGAAAATCTAAATATTCGTCATAAGTCTCAAACGTATCTCCACCGTGTATTACCACTATCTGTGCTTTCATAAATCTATTTTGATAATTTATCTAATTCCGGTATCGCAAGAGAGATTCACTTCAATCGCTACTTCCGGTTCTATAGTAATGCTCTGCGCTCCGCAACTGGGAAATGGCTTGCCGCTAACCGCCTGCAAGGTGTATCCCCCCGGTGGAAGCGCAAATGAATATCGTCCTTCTTTGTCTGTTCGCGTGACCGCAAAAGGTGCGGTGCTGGCGCTATTTTTTGCGAACACTTGAACGGTAGTCTCAAACGGTTTGTCATTACAGTCTGGATCTGGCGGATATTGCATCACAGGACATGTCGGTCCAAGCGAGACTATACCGCTTACCCCGGAATTAAAAGGTAATATACCCGAATCATCCGACTCAACTTTTTCAAACATCACCGGGATTTCAAGCGCATCATCGTGTTCGGGAAGACCGGATGGATTATCTTTGCGAAGTATTAAGGCTCCTCTATTGCTATAAACGTCTTTCTCCACCGTAAAGGTGAGTGTCGCTTCAAACGGCACGAAATCTTCTGTCATCCATTCGTCCTGCGCTGTGGCAATGCCTTGCGCGATTATTAGCCCGTCCCAGTTGACAAGCACTACCGGGAAACTCGCTTCGAAGAACCAGTAACCTCTTGCCACTCCTTTTATAGCCAAGGGACTACTAATGATTTGATTGGGGCGAGGAGTATCAAGCCGAATAAGGTCCGCCTTTTCGAGTTCATTATCAACAGACACAGTATCTCGGGGGGCAAACTGCCACCACAGGATAAGACCAAGAATGACAATAATCGCTACTAAAAAAATTCTTTTCACAGGATACATTATACATGGTCCGACACTTTAATCTGGAGACATTATTTAAGATATCTGTCTAAACTATACAAGTACATTTTGATTCCGCTTCACTGCACTTTTGACATTGAGCTTCAATTTTGCCTTTCGCTGGACAACTAAGAGCGTGTGTGGAATCAAAAACTGCAGACATCGCACCACAGGCCGGGCACTTCCATCCGGGTGCAGAGCCTCCACATTTACTACACAAATGACCAGAAAATTTTTTGTGAATATCTTGATTCATTACTGTTTAATATTTATTTAAGTTCTATCCTAACCATTTTGTACCGAGTTTCATTCAGATGATTCTCAATATAATTTTGAATCATAGCGCTTCTAATTATAGCGCAAAAAACTTAAAAACCAAACAAAGGAGAAACTCTGTTATATATCCAAATCCCTTTTCTTTTCCTCGAATTCCTTCTTGTCTATTTCGCCTTTTGCATAGCGTTCTTTCAGTACATCAAGTGCGGATTTTCCCCGATTATCACCGCTACGAGATTGGCTCGTAAGCCATTTAATAAGCGCGACAATGCCCGAGATTATCAAGACCCACCAGAGAATCATGAAAATCCAACCGAAGCCACCGAAAGGCCCGAATCCAAAATTCATCATATTATTTGTTGAATTATTGCTAAAAGGAGACGTCCACCCTCCCCACATTATATTCATCATCGGCATCCAGCCACCGCTGATTGCGGGGAACGCCGCCGAGGTGTCGCAACCGGAAAGCCGTTTACCCATGACGATATGAATTTGCTCCTCGCCATCTTCGCCATGAGCCTGAATCATCATGGCGTTCATCGCGGCGTGAGAATCTCCGGCCATTTGACCCATAAAATACTCGCCAAGGACTCCATACTGCTCATCGTTTATATCGGCGCAAACAACTTCTTTGGCTTGGAGCTTGTTCCAAAGCTCTTTGCCTTCTTGTTCTTCGCGGACGGTGTGCTCAACTACTTCTTCCCAATCCACTGAGGAATTGGAAAATCCGCCCATCATTTGAGCGTTTGCGCTTGTGGCGAATGAGCCAATGATGACTATTGCAAAAATTGTGAAAATAAGTTTTTTCATATTTATTAAGTTAGCCAAAAACTAAAACTTTATCCGAATTCTCGACCATTTTGAGCAAATCAGCCATCGTGGAAACGGGACATACTTTACTTTCGCTCTTACCCCGCACCTTGAGACAGCTTTCGCAGGCATAGATTTCTCCTTTCAGTCCCTTAAATTCCGCCACTTTTACCGAAACATCAAAATCTTTGGTGTCCGGGACAGAGTCAAGTTCCGACCCTTCGCTCATCAAAAAGATTTCTACCCGATGCCCTGCTTTCAGCGAGGTGATACCCAAACGGAACGTGTTCCATGCGTGTTCTGGTTTGTTGGATTGTAGGATGATGCCGAGCCTCATAAGAGCATTATAACAAAAAAATCACACGGGGGTAAAAGGTGTATCTGAGGAAAAATATTATAACTTTCTTGTATAATATCCTTTAATAATTTAAAGAATTTAAACTCTGAATCAGTCATAACTAAACCTTTAAATCTATACTGATATTTTAGTTTTTGTGGACCGCCAACAAACACACTTCTCAACTGGCTGAGCCCATTAGGTAAAAGGTGTCAGGAACCTTTCTTTAGTCTGCCTCTTTTTCTTTCTGTTATCTCTAACCCAAATTTTTTGGCAGTATAGGTTTCGTTATCGAAAGAAAGCGCCATGGATTTGGGAAATTTCACTAATTTGGCTCGTAACGCATTTCTTTCAACATAAGCCAGTAATGCCCACAAATATGAATCCTCTTACACTAAAAAAGATTTATATCTCCCTTGATATACATGCCCATAATCTATTGTTTGTGACTATTCGCGCATTAGCTCGGTTTAATACATGATACACATATCCACCGATGTCAGTTCTATGAGGTCTTCCCATGAATCTACACTAACATACAGTTATACAAAATAAAGGTTCCTGACACCTTTTACCCCACAAGATTTATTGCATGTATAGAATCGCCAACATATACAACTAAATCATATTTGGTACGAGGAAGAGACCATCTGATCAGATCTATAATATTTTCGATGGTAAACCATTTGTTACCAAGACTTACTCCAATACTCAAAGTGTACTTTTTATCCTCTAAATCTTCCCTATTTCCAGTCCTGATCTTGTGTAATTTCATGTTTATTCGACTCTTTTCCCGAATTTATAGGTGTAATTTTTGTCTTTCGCATTAATTCCATCTCCTATATTAAACGTTGCCGCATCTGCCCCTACTACAATTTCTCCATCAAAATAAACAGTCTTTGAATCTTTGGCATAATTGGCGGTCACTCCCACAGGAATCATCGTGTTTACATCGGCACCGACAAGAAACTTGTCCTCATAATATACCTTGTCATCGCATTTAAGATAATTGCCAGCGATGCGGTCGAGATTGTTGCATTTTTCTTTTATCACTCCAATACCGTCATATATCCTCACAAAAATGTAATTCTTATCATACCAATAACTATATCCATACTTGCCTCCATCATGCAGGGCAAAAGTAGCAATATCAGCATTTGGAATCATTTCTGTACCAGAGAAAATATGGAGTTTATCTTTGTAGAGACCACCCACAAACAGCTCGAGCGTTGCCGGATCTGCACCTTCGACTTTCCTATAGCACTGATCCCAAATATTATCTTCGCAAATTAAAAACAAATAGACGTTAAATCTATCTTTAGGAATTTCGCCGACAACAAATGTGCCTGAATCCGAATCCTCCAACATATCCCCTTTGTAATACACATGGGCTTTATCCTTCGCAAATTGGTCGTCAATTATTTCAAAAGTTTTTGGGTCAGCTCCTACAACGATGTCGGTTCCAAAATATACATAATTATCATCCTTTTTATAGTTGCTGAAATTGCCAATGTCTGGCAATTCATTTATAGCCATACGACGAGCGAAATCAGAAGAACTGGAAGCCATAGCTTGAGTATTCGCATCTAAGTTGGCATTTATTTCTTCCACCGTTAATTCTCGGATTTGATTTGGTATTCCTTGAGGTTGCTTTAAATACCAAACCAAAAGACCAAGGATTATTAACCCAAACAAAGAAATCGCGATAATAATCTTCTGTTTTGAGTTTTGAATTGGGATCATATTTCGCTCTATGCAAATTTTAGAAAGTATTGCATCGACGCTTTTCGAGCGCCGCACGAGTTGGCTGCCGGCCAGGGAATCGAACCCCAATACCATCCTTCAAAGGGACGTGTCCTACCGTTAGACGAGCCGGCAATGGTTCTAATTTATCAAAATTTTGTCTCTCCTGCCACCATCCCTCCATCTCTATTCCAATGTTCTTAAGAACTTGAGAATAAGTTTTCCATCCTTTGTTAAGGCATGGCGCACGCTACTTCCCGCATTTCTTTTCATCACCAAACTCGCTATGGCCAGACGGCGAATATGCTCCGAACCAGTTTTGAAATTGATGCACAACTCATCTGATATTTCAATAAGAGAAAGTTCTGGCATCTTTTCCAAGAGCATTAAAATCTCAATCCTTCTATGGTTTGCGAACCCTTTTATTATTCTTTCCAATTGTCTAGGTTTTTTCATCTCCTTTACTCTAATATTCTTGAGAACATTAGAATAATAACTTAAATTTTCAAATTAGTGTATACTGGCAATCAACTATGGATATCTGGAAGCATGGGAAATATTTGGATTTGTGGTCCCTGGTCCACTTCTTATCCGGATTTATCCTCTGCGGATTCTTTTATTGGTTAGGGTTGAGTTTTTTCTGGACATCTATATATTCGATTGTTTTACTTGTGCTATGGGAAATATTTGAATTTTTTATTGAGATTATCGAACCATCTGTAAATGTGGCTGTGGATATTGCCGTCGGACTACTCGGATTTTTTTCTGCAACGTGGCTATATTTCTTTAGAACCGAATTTGACGCTTCTTTTTATCTTACTGCTGTCGGCGCTACTTTTATCCTTTCGCTCTGGGGATTCCTAGATTTTTTTAGAAAAGGTTATCGTTAACTTTTAATAGAATCCGCCAACGCAAGCTCAAGGGCAAGTTCGGGAATACTGGTCCTACCAGAGTCTTCGTAGGCGGTAATAAAATGCAGGAGTACATCGGCGGTCAGACTTGGACCAGCTTTGTCTGCAAGATTTTTCAGAAATTTGAAGTCATCTTCCGAAACTCGCTCGACAATATAGTCATCCATACCCGCTTTAAGCCGCAGGAGAAATAGAAAACGCAAACGCTCCAAGATAAGTTTGGCAAAGAGCTTCATCTCTGCATTTGCCTCCCCCGCGCGCTGTATTGCCTTCATCCCCTTTTCAATATTCTTCTCCACCAGCGCCTCGAGAATCTCTCGCACTAATTCTGCCTTGGGCGCGCCTGTTGCTTGTTCTATCTCTTGTCTGGTAATATTCTTGCCTTTGGTAGACGAGAGAACTTTTTCTAAAATACCATGCGCGTCGCGGAAGGAACCGTCGCCAAGAAGCGCCACCAGTTCTGCCGCCTCGGGTTCAAGTTTCGTCCTCTCCAATTTCGCGATAGCAAGCGCGAAATCTTTAAGCGTCGCCTGATTGGGTTGTTTGAATTGGAAAGTTTGGCAACGCGAGATGACCGTATCAGGCACTTTTTCAAGTTCTGTTGTCGCGAGGATGAAGATAACATGCCGAGGTGGCTCTTCTAGGGTCTTGAGAAATGCATTCCATGCATCCTTGGTAAGCATGTGCACCTCGTCAATGATGTAGACCTTGTAACGCGACTCAAACGGTAGAGTATTGACCGACTCCCGAATCTCGCGGACATCGTCTATACCGCGATTGGAGGCAGCATCCATTTCCACCAGATCGTTCGGCGAGGTACCAACTTCACGCGAGAGAATTCTTGCCATAGAGGTCTTACCCGTGCCGCGCGGTCCAGAGAAGAGATAGGCGTGGGAAATATTGCCAAATTTAATAGCCCCTTCCAAAACCTTAACGATATGACTTTGGCCAATGATATCTTTGAAAGTTTGCGGGCGATATTTGCGGTAGAGGACATTCATATGGATAGTATATCAGAGACGATTTTTTCTACTTCTTTCGTATTATTTGCACCCATAAGTCTCGCGCGCAAATCCCCTGCTCCATCGAAGTCAGCAACGTACGCCTTGAAATGTTTTTTCATGACGGTGAAATTCTTATGTCCGTCGAATAACTCTTCAAATAACTTTGCATGTTCGACTAGCACTCGCAACCTTTCTTCCACTGGAGGCTTGGGTTGTCCAGAAAAAAGCCACGGATTGCCGAAGATGGCGCGACCGAGCATTACTCCGTTGCAACCAGTTTCTATGATTCGCATATTTGCTTCTTCTAAGTTTTTGACATCGCCATTACCCAATATAAGAGTGTTTTTGCCAGAAGCGTTTCGAATTTTCACTGCGCGCATAACATATTCCCACCGGGCCGGCGCCTTGGACATTTCTTTTCTAGTACGAGCGTGGATAGCGACCACGGCCACTTCTTCTTCCAGAATTTCTGGCAACCACTTCTCAAGTTCTGGCTTGTTGTAACCTGTACGAATTTTAATGGAAACCGGCAATATTCCCGCTCCCTTTTTAGCTGCCCGAACAAGTTCTCTCGCCAATTCGATATTCTTCATGAGTGAAGCGCCCGCGCCTTGCTTCTCAACACTTCTGTCTGGGCAACCCATATTGATATCTACGCCGTCGAAGCCAAGCTCCAAAGCAAGTTTAGCAGCTTTTTTCATATTTTCCGGAGAAGAGGTGAAGAATTGCGCCACGATTGGCCGTTCCGACTCGCTGTATTCAAGATTTTTTAAAAGTTTCTTCCTACCTTCCGCCGGCGCAAGCACTAAGCCGTCGGCGGAAGTGAATTCAGTCCACGTTACGTAAGGAGTGCCGTTAGGCACTTTGCTGTACTTGGCAATAATGCGGCGAAAAGCCGCATCTGTAACATCGGCGATGGGAGCCAGAGCCATTATCGGCTTCTCAAGTTTGTCCCAGATCATTCTCCGTCAGTTCAATTTCCGAACCCGAACTTATTTCGCCGGAGATCATCTTCTTGGCAATGGCTTGTTCAACTGTTTCCTGAATGACACGATTGAGCGGACGGGCACCAAATTTCGGGTCCATACCTTTTTTGGTCAAAAAAGATATTAAAGAGTCACTAATTTTAAGAGTGACGCCTTTTTCTTTCAGACGCTTAATCAAATGAGACAATAAACGCGAAGAAACTTCTCGCAAAGCTTTCTCATCGAGAGGATGGAACAGCACCACCCCGTCAAACCGGTTCAGCAACTCCGGTTTGAAAATTCCTCTATTAATAATTTCGTCAATGACCGTGTCGTGGACAGCTGACAAATCTTTGCCCGACTCGAGATATCGAAAAATAATGTCACTCGCGGCATTAGAAGTTGCGACAATAATGACGTTTCTGGCGCTGACCTTTTCGCCGCGCATATCGGAAAAAATTCCTTCATCTATAACTTGTAAGAATAAATCAAGAACTCTAGAATCCGTTTTCTCAAATTCATCCAGAAGCAGTACGCCGTAGGGATTTTCTCGAAGCAAAGTTACTAAGGTTCCAGGCGTATTTGTCTCGAATGAACCGATCAATCTATTTAGTGAATCCGGAGCATTGTATTCGGACATATCGAGACGAAGCATTTTCGAAGTCTCGCCGAAAAATATTTCTCCCAAAGCTTTAGCTGTCTCCGTCTTGCCGACTCCGGTAGGACCCAGAAATAAAAATGAGCCGGCAGGTCTCAATGGATTCCCTATACCGGACCGGGCGCGCCTGATGGCATTGCTTACCATCGAGACTGCTTCACTTTGGCCAACAATTCTCTCTTGAAGTAAAGTCTCAAGATTTAGAAGCCTATCCTTTTCATCTTTCTTTACTTCTCCTGTTGGTATGCCGGTCTTTGACTTAACAGCGGAGAGCACATCTTCCTTATCGACGATTAAATCTTTATCTTTCTTCGCTTTAGCCACCGATTCAACTAGGAGGTCTATGGTGGCATCGGCTACTGGTTTGTTTACGAAATATCTCTTGGCCGCAACGACCGCTTCGGACACCGCCGGATACGAGATAGTGATTCCAACTTGGTTTTCCAGATGAATGACTTCCGACTCCAACATTTTCACCAAGATGTTTTCATCAACCGGCTGGACAGTTAATTTTTCAAAATGCTGTTTAATGTCGCCTAGAGGTTCAAGTAGACGTTGATATTCATCGGTACTTGAAATACCGACAATCTGCATCTCTGAAGAAGAAAGGAAAGGAGTTAATAGAGAGAGCGTAGAAATTCCATAACTATTACCAGTATTAAGAAACACAGACAGATTCGGTATGACAAATATTATATTCCCGGCTCTTTCGGATTCTTTTAACACCTTGATTAATTCGCGTTCAAAAATCTGACCATCGCTTGTAGCAGCAGATAAAAGAGATATTTCGAAAACCCAAAATTGCTTACCTTTCAACACATCGGATGATTCACCTTTCTGGATTAGTCGGTGGAGTTCTTCAAGCACTTCCATTTTCCCTACTCCATCCTCGCCAACGAGAAGAGCATTGGCTTCACGCGAACGTGCCAAAACCACATCCAGAAGCTTCGCTTCTTCGGCATGATATCCTTCGTCGACTATTGAGCCGGACATCCTAAGTGGACGTGCGTATTTCATCAAAGAGTATGACATCCCGTAAGACCAATCCCGACCTAGGGAATCTGTTTTCAGAAGATTTTCCTTATCCCACCATCTCTTCAATTTCAAAGCATCAAACATTATCGACGCAGTCCACGTTCCAGCTCCAAGAAATTCTTCTTCGGTTACATAATGAGTGAGAATGAAATCTTTAAATTCAGCATCAGAACCCCATAATCCACGTAAATAAGCATTGAAAACGGAACGGTTTTTAGATAATTTAAATTGATTCTCCGAGAGCATAGCTTTCCTATTTGCCAGAAAATTTACTTGAGACTTCCGATCTATACCACATCGCCAAAGAATTTCTTGCCCCAAGTTGGAAGAGAAGAATCCATAAGTAACATCATTTCTCGGCGAGCCGAAAATTATCAGAGCAAGTTCGAAGGCAAATCTGCCGGCCTCTTTTGAACGCTTAAAGTAGTAAGAGTAGTAGAAACAGTCAAGCAAAAAGAACACAAGCCAAAGCGAGAAAAAGATCAGGCACAAACCCGCTAATTTGCCGTAAGCTACAGGCAATAGGCTAAAGAACGCGGCTGTAGCCGCTGCCAAAACAATCAACGACAAGGGAAATAGGACCGTTTTTGCGACACGACGGAAACGGCGCGGCAAGGCGAACTCAAGCGCGTAAACAGGCTTCCACGGAGCCAAACTTTTCTTTAATTCTTTATAATCCATAAATTTTTAAAGTAGAAGGCTCGTCATGCCGAAGGTGAAGAGAGATATGATGATGAGTGGTGCGAGGATCCATAAAACAAATGCTACCGGACCGAACGCCACCACAACAAGCAGAGAGAAGAGTCCCATAACAATCACAAATGTTCTTAAGACAAATCCAACCACCCGCATTAAAGTGTTGGCTACCAACGTCTCAAAGAAGGTCTCCGCATTTAATCCTTTCTTATATTCTTCATCAAGCCGTCCGAAAGGAACAAACCAGGTACGAATCAGAAGGCCTAAAGAGAAAAAATGGAGAACGAACACAATAAAACTTTGCCAATTACGAAACAGATCTTGGAAACCCTCGGTATAATGCCACTTAGCGTAGAAAGGTATTAAGTATAGTAAATGCATAACCTTTTGATTATACTATCAATCCTTAAATTTGTCTGATCACTCCTTACTTGAACTTGTAGAACACTTTATTATCGATACGCAGGTCAAGGAAAAGAATTTTGTCCAGAAAATTCACTTGAGCTTTAATGGAATCGTTCGAAAGAAAAGCTTCCAGATTTGAGCGAACGAGAGAAAGGTTGCCATCTCTTCGCCATATGATCTCTCCGCCATTGATCAAGATGAGTCTGTACTCACCGTCCATAATCTCAAGAGCTACAGAATGAATATTTAAAGTTGTGAGAGTTTCTATAAACTTTAGCAGTTGCCTGAAATCTTCGATGGTAGCCAATCTTTGACCCAAGGGATTTTTAATCAGGTCTTGGGTAGTGTAGACAAAATAAACATCACCGGAAAAAGACGGCGCGGAAGTAAAAATTAGTCCCTCTTCGTCGAGAAAAAAGCATTTACCTGCCTGCGCAGACAGAGAAGTGGCTGTGGGATTATAAGTTTCAAGACAATAGAGGGCGAAAGGTATGCGCTCATCGACAGAAATGGAGAGTGCCCGGTTACTCACACTTAACTCAACCGATTTAAATTTTGGAAACTCCGCAAGCAGATTTTCTTCGATAACGTGACGCGGATAAATAAAAGTGTTGGCTCGAGGAATGAACCATAGGTAATAACCTGTAAGCAAATTCTTCACTCTAGAAATAATTTCTTCTCTATCGACAACGCTTTCTTCTGAAATTATAACTTCGACAATTAAGAAACGTTCCTGACGAAAGAAATATATAGATAGGACCAGAAGTGATATAAATCCTAGAAACAGAAGGGTAAGCTTGATACGCTTTTTTCTCTTCTTTTTCTCATAGAATTCCCTTGAATTAAGAACTCTGCCGCTCGAAACAATTTTCATATATAAGATTTAATAAAACAAAAACTCTCCCGACAAATGATCGGAAGAGAAATGAAGAGATTTGCGAGGAGGGCCGGATTGTTGCCGTTCCACCTGTTCTCGAGCCAGTCCCAGTTCACGATCACGCGGTCGTCGCTCCAGCAGATATACGCGACCTTGCGGTTGGAGTCGATGGTCCGTTAACGTAGAGAGTGCCGTCCGTGCCACTGCCCAGCGTGGAGTTATTAACAACTTCTAGGCTGTATCGTATTCCGCATCATAATGCGATAGCACTCTCCACCAAGTTCCTTCATTTTTTGTCCCTCGACTTTGCTCGGAACACCCTGAACCTGTCGAAGGGTGAAGTTCCCCATGCTACCACTCCGTCTGAAACCGTAATCGCAGACGCTCTCGGTACATGGATACCGGGTTCGGGAGCCGGCAACCGTAATCACCGGTGACTATTCCCCTACTACCATTATTAATTTTACATGAAATCCAGAATAAAAAAACCGGCCCGACGCATGCGTCGGGCCGTAAGGCCTAAGTGCCCAAGAATGGGAGGCCTCCAAGGGTCAAAAGATCAAAGGACCGAGGAACTCATGAGGAGGGCCGGACTGCGGCCGCTCCACCTGCTCTCGAGCCAGGCCCAGCGCACGATCACGCGGTTGTCGTGCCAGCAGAGATACGCGACCCTGCGGTTGGAGCCGATGGTCCGCTTGGACTTCCAGAGGAAGATGGCCTTGCCCTTGAACTCCTCCGGATAGGTCGCGTGGTTCGCGAGCCAGCCCTTCACGAGTTCGTCGTCGAGGATGAACGCGCGGTCGATAAGCTTCGTTTCCTCGAGATGCTTATCGATGTCGAAGCCCGTCATTGTGCCGCCGTTCTGCTGACCGGGTGCGAGGTAGAGCTCGAACGCGGGTGCTAGTGCCTTGCGGAGCACGTCCGCAAGCGTTCCCTGTTCCCGGATCCAGCGCTGGGCTGTGACCGGATCCAAGTTCCGCGGAAGCGACCGAACGACCGCCGACGCGAACTCGACGAACTGATTGATTTCCATGAGCCTCTCCCTTTGGCTTACCTCTTATCCGGCTGAATTGCCGGGCTTAAGGCTTACCTTCTATCTGTTTGCATCTTAGCACACTTCTATAATTCTGTCAACATTGCGCCTGCATAATGTGCAAAGCTCGACTTTGCACAACTTATCACCTAAACAATTCTTTTGTTATTTCTTTAGCTGGACTGCTGGAAACAAACTTTTTATATGAAGAGATTCCTTTACTTTCTATATAACGTTCTGTAATCAAGTTAGTTACAAGTAACTCACCAAATCTATTTTCACCAATGCAGTCTTGGTAACTTGACCATGGATACTTATCCTCTTTTCCTAACCAGCCATTTATCTCGCATGGGTGCTTATGAATATAAGCTGAAGTATGCATCAATTGTCGATCATCTTCAATATGAACACTTTTATAAGGCCCTTGAAGTAAATGCCCACTCTTTTCATGTCTAATATTAAAATATTTAGTATAAGCTGTTAAAACCCTCTGCATGTATTTAGAAATACCACCATCAACAAGTTCTCGAACAATTATATGGAAATGATTCGGTACAAGACAGAAAAGTACCAATTCAACCATTCTCTTTCTTAAAATTTCTTCTTTCAATTCATCACTTATGTGCAAAGTCGAGCTTTGCACATTTTGTTTAATTTCTCTACTTACATTTTTAATAACAGTTTCTCCTTGAAAAGTAAGGATTAGAAATAAGAATCGCAATCTATCTCGATCTGTTTCGAAAATCGGTTGTTTTTGCATACCCCTATCGAAAATATGTTGATACTCGCCTGGCGCATGTAGTCGCATGTCTCTATTCTATACATTTATCTTTATTTGTGCAAAGCTCGACTTTGCACATTTTGCACGTTTATATTACTTCTTTATCAGAGAAAGACCGTTCATGTAAGGCACCAATACTTCTGGGATTTTGATGGAACCATCGGCTTGTTGGAAATTCTCAATGAGAGATACCAAGAGACGTGGAGTGGGAGCGGCGGTGGCGTTGAGTGAATGAGTATAGAGTTTTTTGCCATCATCATCGTAGCGGATATTAAAACGCCGAGTTTGAAAATCATGATAATAGGAGGCGCTGGCAATTTCTCTATATGTATTCTGAGCTGGTACCCATAACTCTGTGTCATACGACTTAACGTGTGCCTTTTTGAGGTCACCGGTAGAAATAACTACCTGTCGATACGGAATGCTGAGTGATTCTATGAACTCTTCAGTATTGCGATTGAGTTCTTCGTGCAATTTCTCCGATTCAGCATGACTTGCTTCACAGAGTATGAGTTGTTCGAGTTTAAAAAATTCATGAACCCGGATAAGGCCTTTAGTATCCTTCGAGTAACTACCCGCTTCTCTTCTGTAACATGGCGAGAAGGCCAAATATCGCTTCGGTAACTCCTCTTTCTTCAAAATTTCGTCGGCGTGGTATGCCATCATCGGCACTTCTGCCGTACCTGAGAGATAATCATCATCTTGAGTTTTATATAAATCTTCAGCATCGGTTGGCAAGTGTCCTGTGCCATAAAAATAATTTTTGCGTACAATTGACGGTGCAATAAATGGCACGAAATTTCTTTGCAGGAAGAAATGTTGGGCATAATTCCAAATGGCCCAAGACAAGAGCACTCCGCTATTTTTCAAAAAATAGCCACGAAAGCCGTGTACCTTAGCTCCCCGCTCGAAGTCTACCATATCAAGCGCGGTCATAATTTCGATATGATCTTTCGGTATGAAAGAAAATTTAGGTTTGTTTCCCCACTCCTTGATGGTGACATTATCTTTCTCTCCTTCTCCATCTGGAACAGAAGTGTCCGGCACATTCGGCACAGAGAGCATTAGTGTCTGCCACTCTTGCAACACTTTCTTTAAATTTTCTTCTTCGCGCTCCAGTTCACCTTTCAGAATTTTCATTTTTTCAAGAATAATCTCACGCTCCTCAGAATTTGCCTTAACTATGGTATTGCTCGATACTTTCTGCTCAGCGCGCTTCTCTTCCACTAGACCAAGAAGTATTTTACGTTTGTCATCAACTTCAATAAGTTTATCGACGTCGAATTCTACTTGCTTCTTTTTAGCCGCTTGTTGAATTAACTCCTTATTTTCTCTGATAAATTTAATATCAAGCATAATACGCTACAATATTATCATAATGATACACGAACTTCTTCTATCTGACTTCCCGAAGCTTCTCAAAGAGATTCCGGACGCTCCCAAACGTCTGCGTTACGAAGGTGAATTACCCAAGAAAGATAACAAGCTCTTAGCCATAGTTGGTTCAAGGAAATATTCGAGCTATGGCAGAGAAGTGTGCGAATCTCTTATCGCCGGCCTTGCAGGTTCCTCGGTCACTATAGTTTCTGGATTAGCATTAGGCATTGACTCCATCGCGCATCGCAAAGCTCTCGACGTTGGACTTCAGACTATCGCCATTCCCGGTTCTGGCCTCGATCGCAAAGTACTTCATCCACACTCGCACGTCAATCTCGCGGAAGAAATTATTAGGAACGGTGGTGGTTTAATTTCGGAATACGATGACACCATGCCCAGTGGCGCGTGGGCCTTCCCGAGAAGAAACAGAATTATGGCAGGTATGTGCCATGCGACTCTTGTTATCGAAGCGGAGAGACGTTCCGGCACTCTCATTACCTCGCGCTTAGCGACAGAATATAATAGAGAAGTTGGATGCGTACCCGGGCCTATCACTTCCCCAACTTCCGATGGTCCGCATATGCTCATTCGCCTTGGCGCGGCGCTCATCCGAGATACTAATGATGTACGCGAACTTCTGGGACTCAAGAGAACAGATGAAAATCCAACTTTAGTGAATATAGAGGAATTGAGTGACGAAGAAAAAGTTTTTATAAAAATTCTGGAACATCCGTGCTCGCGCGATGAATTAATTCGCAGGTCCAAACTAGATACCGGCAACGCCTCGGCCATCCTCTCACTTCTTGAAATTAAAGGTCTCATCACCGAAGAGCTTGGTGAGGTCAGGAAAACATTTTAGTTGCAAATAAAAAGTTTCTGTAGTATCTGTTAAGCAATGCGTTTGCTGATAGTAGAGTCGCCATCGAAAGCAAAAACTATCGAGAAATATCTCGGGAAAGATTTTCGCGTACTCGCGAGTGTTGGTCATGTTCGCGATTTGCCCAAGTCAAACAAAGTAGCTATCGACGTGCCTGGCGGTTTTATACCCCACTACGAAGTGGTAAAAGGTAAAGAAAAAGTAATTTCGGAGATTAAATTATTGGCTAGAAAAGCCGATGAAATATTACTTGCTACCGACCCTGACCGCGAGGGTGAAGCCATTGCCTGGCATGTCGCTGAGGCCTGTGGCCTCAGCGATGGTGAGCGTAAGTCGAACCATAAGTCAGTTAAACGCATTGTTTTCTATGAAATAACCAAAGAAGCGATTGAAGAAGCGCTCAAACATCCTCGAGAAATTGACATCAATCTGCGAGAAGCGCAGGAAGCGCGAAGAGTGCTTGACCGCTTAGTAGGTTACGATCTATCTGGGTTAATCTGGAAGAAAGTTCGTTATGGTCTTTCGGCCGGCAGAGTACAGTCCCCCGCTCTACGCATCATCATGGAGCGCGAGCGCGAGATACGCGCGTTTCTCCCAATTACTTTCTGGACCATTACTGCCCACCTAGAGGACAAAACTAAAAATAATTTAGCTTTTGTTTGTTCAAAAGAGCCTACAAAAAAAGAGGAAGTGGAAAATATTTTGAAAACTGCCAAAACAGATTCTTGGCAAATTACAAATGTAAGGGAAACAAAAGTAACTAGAGTACCTCGCGCACCTTTTATAACTTCGACCCTGCAACAGACAGCGAGCTCACGCCTCGGTCTTGCTCCTTCTCGCACCATGAGTCTCGCCCAGAAACTCTATGAAGCGGGGCATATAACCTACATGCGTACGGACTCTACCAACTTAAGCGCCGGTGCAAGAAAAGAAGTAGAAGGACTGATAAAGAAGAGGTACGGAGAAAATTATTTTGAGTCACATGTCTTCACCAAGAAATCCAAAAATGCCCAAGAAGCGCACGAGGCCATCAGGCCGACTCACTTCAATATGGAAAAAGTGGGAACAAATGAAGCGGAGCAGAAACTCTACTCGCTTATCTGGCAGAGAACTGTGGCGAGCCAGATGATGAGGGCAGAAATAATGCGCACTAAAGTGGTAGCTAATATTTCAGACTCAATTATACCAGATTTTTGGCTCAATGGCTCGCGCATCCTTTTCGACGGCTGGCTCAAAGCTGACCCGGCTTCGGCGAGTGAAGACGTCGTTTTGCCAAAACTTGAGACTGGTGATTCACTGAAACTTCTAAATATAAACTCACAAGAAAAACAGACGGAACCACCCGCGCGGTATTCAGAAGCAGGATTAATTAAAGAGCTTGAGAAGCGCGGTATCGGCCGACCGTCCACTTACGCTTCTATTATCAAAACTCTTGATGACCGCGGATATGTAGAGAAGATTAATAAAGCGCTCTATCCTACCGATACCGGCGACGTGGTGAGCTCTTTCCTCGAAGAGCACTTTCCTACTTACATCAGCGACTCATTTACCGCCGAAATGGAGGACGAATTGGATGATATCGCAAGTGGCGCGCGTTCTTATAAGAAAACTTTGTCTGATTTTTATACCCCATTTGAGAAAGCTATTAAATCTAAAGAAAAAGTTGAAAAAGTTACCAATCTCGGTAAGGCACCAAACGGAGAAAGATGCCCCACCTGCAACGCCGGCATGATTATCAAACTTGGCAAGGGTGGCAAATTCCTCTCGTGTGAAAAATTTCCGGAGTGCCAAGGCGCTCGTACCATCGATGGCAAGGAATTAGAAGGTCCTAAAGATACCGGCGAACTCTGTCCAAAGTGCGGTAAAGGGAATTTAGTCACACGCGAAGGTAAATTCGGCATATTCACCGCCTGTTCGCGCTTTCCTAAATGTAAATTTGTTAAAAAGGATGAGGAGCAGGAGAAAGCAAACTCTACAGGAGTAAAGTGTCTTGTTTGTAAAACCGGCTTCATGTCCGAACGTCGCGGCCGCTTCGGAATATTTTATAGCTGTTCTAATTATCCTGACTGCAAATACGCCATAAAAGCCAAGCCGACTGGCGAGTTCTGCAAACTCTGTGGTAGTTTAATGATGGAGGGTACCAAAACTATTCCAGAGAGATGCTCTCTAAAAACATGTCCCAACCACAATCCCCACAAAATCAAAGAGACCTAGACCCACTTACAGAGATTTTAAAAAGCATGGTCAAACCTTCGGCCGAAGAAATTGCTCTGGTTAAGAAGGCATTTGCATTCGCCGAACACGCTCACGAAGGATGTTTTCGACACTCGGGAGAACCTTGTTTAAAACACCTGACGGAAACCGCTCGAATCCTTGCTGAACTGGGAGCCAGTGGCACAACTATAGCGGCTGGTCTGCTTCACGACACGATAGAGGATGTTGGTGTCGATCGCGCCCTTATCGTGAAAGAATTCGGAGAAGAAGTTGCTTTTTTGGTCGACGGCGTAACCAAACTCGGACATTTGAAGTACAAAGGCACTGATAGACATAACGAAAGTCTACGCAAACTCTTCGTAGCCATGTCAGAGGATATAAGAGTATTACTCATCAAACTGGCAGATCGCCTCCATAACATGAGAACTCTTTCCTATGTGCCCAAAGATAAACAAAGAAGAATAGCAGAGGAGACACTCCAGATTTATGCCCCCATTGCTTATAGATTGGGTATAAGAAAAATCAATCGAGAACTTGAAGATCTTTCTTTTCCCTACGTATGGCCAAAAGAATATGAGAGTATGAGAAAAACGCTTAAAGAACAGCATATAGATAGAACCGAGAGCTTAGAAAAATTCTCCCGTTCGGTCCAAAAGACATTGGCTAAAGGCGGACTGACTAAGGCAAAAACCGAATATCGAGTAAAAGGGTTATACAGTCTTTATAAAAAATATCTAAGAAACGACAAAGATCTGGAGAAAATATATGATATAAGCGCTATACGTATCTTGGTAAATTCCGTTGCCGAATGTTATCAGGCGCTAGGGGTTATACACGAACGTTGGAGACCATTGCCACACCGTATCAAAGACTATATTGCTTTCCCAAAACCGAACGATTATAAAGCTCTGCATACAACAGTCTTCGTCGGAGACGGCAATATTGTGGAAGTCCAAATCAAAACTCATGAGATGCATAGATATTCCGAATACGGCATCGCTTCCCACCTTTCTTACAAAGCCGGACGAGGAGAAAAAGATGTTTGGGCTTGGATACACGCTCTCTTACCAAAATCAAAAGTCAATAATGAAAAAGATTTAATCAAAGATGTGCCAAAATGGATAGCAGAACTGGCAGCGTACGAAGAACCTGCTAAAGATCAGGAACTTTTCCAAAAAGGACTAGTAAGTGATTTCTTCAATTACCGAATTTTCGTCTTTTCTCCCAACGGCGATGTGGTAGATTTACCTGTCGACTCGACACCTATTGATTTTGCTTATTCCATCCACTCTGATATCGGAGACTCTATGACTGGAGCTAAAGTGAACGGTAAATTAGTCTCTCTTGATATGGCACTGCACAACGGAGATATTGTGCTTATTATGACAAACGAGAATGCCAAACCGAACCGCAAATGGATTGATATGGCCAAGACTTCAATGGCTCGTCGACATATACGCCACGGACTCAGCAAATTAAGAAAATCTGATAGAGACGATTAGATGGAAAAATTAGTAACAGAATAAAGAGATTCGTCATCTTCTGATTTACTAGTCTGATCTTCGATTAAAACTTCCTCTTCGTCGGTTAAAGATGACGTGTTTTCTACTGAAATTTCTATTTGAGAATGATTGACCTTCTCGTCAGCGACAATTCTTTCGAGTAGAGCGCGCAGATCTTCCTTGTTGAAGAAGTCTATAGTCACTCGCCCGCCTTCCTCTTTCTTCTCTATTCGCACGCGAGTACCAAGTTTTTCCTTAAATAAATCTTCTATATCTATAAGTTCCTGATCAATTAACTTGCGAGCTCGTTCAACTGCGATGTGGCGCGCAATACTTTCTGCTTCTCTGACATTGAGTTTTTTAGCAAGAATTTCTTTAAAAAGCGTTTCTTGTTCCTGCGGCCTATCGATAAGCATCATTAGCGGTCGGGTATGACCTTCGGTAAGTTTATTCTCGGAAAGGGCGTTGATAATATATTCCGGCAGAGAAAGAATGCGCAGGGAGTTGGAGACATACTCGCGGCTTTTGCCAACTTTCTTACCAATCTCATGATGTTTGAAATTGAATTCTTTCACCAGGCGGTCGAAGGCGCGGGCACGATCAACCGGACTCAAGTCCTCGCGCTGAATATTCTCGATGATGGCGAGTTCGAGCTTCATGAGGTCGGTCTCCTCACCAGTGCGGATAAGTACCGGCACCTGTTGGAGACCGGCTAGGCGAGCGGCGCGGAGGCGCCGCTCG
>MHVR01000002.1:40705-53916 GCA_001825315.1 Candidatus Zambryskibacteria bacterium RIFCSPHIGHO2_02_FULL_43_14 | reverse complement strand
GTCAGAAAATTGCTTCACAAAAAGTGTTGTTATAAGGGGAAGAAGTAAAAATAAGAGAGTGGCATATGGAATTTGCGGAATCAGCTATTCAAGTAGATTTTTGAAGGAAAAAATGCTAATTTGGATACGTTTGTTGGGGCATGAATATCATCAGTAACTCCTGCGGCCATGGTTTAGTGGTAGGACACGAACTTGCCAAGTTCGAAGCGAGAGTTCGATTCTCTCTGGCCGCACATCTCTGTTTTCTGATTCCAATATCGTGTAAGATAGCCGCAATGCTCCCGTGGTGAAATGGATATCACGACGCGCTTCGGACGCGTTATTGTGGGTTCGAGTCCTGCCGGGAGCGCAACGAAATGCAAAGGATGAAACATAAATTTGAAATTCCAGAAGAGGTGAAAAATATTTCGCAGTCACTTAATGATGCCGGATTTGAGAATTATCTCGTCGGCGGATGCGTGCGCGACCTAGTGATAGAAAAAAAACCCAAGGATTGGGATATCGCTACGAATGCGACACCAGAAGAAATCATAAAAATTTTCCCAAAAACATTTTATGAAAACGAGTATGGCACTGTCGGAGTGGTTAATGAAAGTGCCATGGACGATAGTTTAAAAACTGTCGAAGTTACACCGTTTAGACTAGAATCCGGATATTCGGACTTTCGCCGACCGGATAAAGTAACATGGGGTAAAACAATACTGGATGACCTCGCGCGTAGAGACTTCACCATGAATGCGCTCGCTTATGATATTAGAAAAGAGGAATTGTTTGACCCATTCAAGGGCCAAGAAGACATTAAGAAAAAACTGATTCGTACCGTCGGGAAACCGGAAGACAGATTCGGTGAAGACGCTTTGCGTATGTTTCGAGCGCTTCGTTTCGCAAGCGAACTTAATTTCGCCATAGAACACGAAACTCAAATAGCGATAACCAAACAAGCCGAACTGTTGGGACACATCTCTCGCGAGCGAGTGCGCGATGAGTTTATAAAAATAATGATGTCGGATGCGCCAGCACTTGCTCTGGAACTGGCTGCCCGTCTTGGAATCTTGAAATTCATCTCTCCAGAGCTCGAGAAGGGTATAGGAGTAGAACAAAACAAAGCTCACGCTTATACGGTTTGGGAACACTTACTAAGAAGCCTCAATCACGCCGCCAAAAAGAACTTCCCGCTATACGTACGCCTTGCTGCGTTTTTTCATGACGTAGCCAAGCCACACACCAAAGCTTGGAAAAACAATCAATGGACATTTTACGGCCATGAGGTAGTCGGAGCACGACTAGTAAGAGCTGTCCTCACAGATCTGCGATTTCCAAAGGAAATTATTGAGAAGACGGTTAAGCTCGTGCGTTGGCATATGTTTTTCTCCGACATCGAAGAAATTACTTTGAGCGCAGTACGCCGCATCGTCAGAAATGTCGGAACCGATTTAATTTGGAACTTGATTGATGTACGTACAGCTGACCGTATCGGTACCGGCCGGCCGAAAGAAACGCCATACCGCTTGCGTAAATATAAATCGATGATTGAAGAAGTGTTGCGTGATCCAATTTCAGTCAAGCAACTTGATATAAACGGTGCGGATGTGATGAAACTAACCGGAGTAACTCCCGGTCCTCATATCGGTTTCATTTTGGAAATTTTATTATCTGAAGTATTGGAAAATCCCGCACTTAACAGTCGTGAATACCTAGAAAAGAAAGTGGGGGAGTTATGCGCTCTAAAATCGGAAGAGTTAGTCAGGCTCGGCAAACTTGCTCGTATCAAAAATGAAGACAAGGAAGAAAAAGAGGTAGAAAAAATTAAAAAAGAATACAAAGTTCAATAGTTTCACAAACAATCCCGCCATTAGCGGGATTGTTTTCAAACCAAAAACCAAAAATCTATCTGACTGCCTCTTTCAATGCCTTGGCAGGACGAAACTTGGGTACCCGCATGGACGGCACCGAAATGGCTTGCCCTGTACGAGGGTTCCGAGCTTGGCGCGCCGCGCGAACTTTGGTCGAGAAGATGCCGAGACCGGCAATTGATACTTCGCCCCCTTTCTTGAGAGTAGAAACGATCGAATCAATCACGGTATCTACTACTTCTTCCGCCTGCACTTTCGTGCCACCGAGTTTGTCGTGCACTGCATTTGCAATATCTACCTTATTCATTATGCATTATCTACTAGTTTATTTAATAAACCTTACCTCATAACACATCCTCGATTATATACTAAGCCGTTTTTTTCCGCCACCCTTCGACAAACTCAAGGTAAACCCTTGATTTAACGGGCGAACTCTATAGAACGGGCCTCACGGATAACATTAATCTTGATTTCGCCCGGATATTTAAGTTCACTTTCAATACGAATAGCTATGTCTCTAGCCATTTTCTTGGCTTCCAGATCGGAAACTTTCTCTGGTGATACAAAGATGCGAATCTCCCGACCAGCTTGCAGAGCATAGGCCTTTTCCACACCCTCAAATGAGAGAGCAATCTGCTCAAGATCGCCTAGGCGCTTGAGATAGTGTTCTAAGTTGTCTCGACGAGCTCCTGGTCGACTACCGGAAATGGCATCTGCTGTTTGCACGATAACAGACTCTATAGTTTCGTACGGATATTCTCCGTGATGCGCTTGCATCGCCTTGATGATGTCTTCGGAAACATTGAATTTTTGTAAAATTCTGCGACCTATCTCAACATGCGTACCGGAAACTTCGTGGTCAAGAGCTTTGCCAATGTCGTGCAGAAGCGCGCCTGCTCTTGCCACAGAAACATTTGCTCCAAGTTCTTCGGCGATTATACCAGCCAAGTGACTCATTTCTATAGAATGGTTCAGTACGTTTTGACTATAACTGGAACGAAAATAGAGACGACCTAAAATGGAAAGCAATTTGGGGTCTAGATTATAGACCTCACATTCAAGAGCCGCCTGTTCACCTTTCTCCTTAATAATCCTGTTAGTCTCGATCTCGGCCTTTTCTACAAAATCCTCGATTCTGGCCGGCTGGATTCTACCATCAACAATCAGGTTTTCGAGTGCAAGTCCCGCTACCGCTCTGCGCACTGGGTCGAAAGAAGAAAGGGTGACGGAATTTGGAGTGTCATCTACAATTACTTCTACACCGGTAACACGTTCAAACGCTTTGATATTTCTGCCCTCCTTACCGATAATCTTACCTTTCAGTTCGTCCGACGGTAAAGAAATCGTAGTAGCCATCATCTCGCCCGGTATTGATGACGCTAGTCTTTGAATTACTGTGGAAAGGATTTCTTTGGCACGCGTCTCAAAACGTTCCTCGCCTTCGGTCTCAAGTTTTTGCATACGAATAAGCAAATCTTCCTCGGATTCTTTTTCTACAGTCCTTAAGAGTTCTTTTTTAGCTTCGACGGGGGAGAATCCCGCCACCTTGGCAAGTTCAGCTATACGCGCCTCGACAAATTCTTTGGCCTTCTCTCGAATAACATGTATTTCAACAACTTTCTCTTTCACATATCCAGCTTCCTTGTCCAAATCCAACTGACGTTTGTCAAGAAACTCCTCTTTTTTGATAAGACGATCTTCGGCCTTTTTGGCACGATCCTCGCGCTCCTTAATACCCGCTTGGGTCTTCTGGATAATTTCTTCCGCACGAATTTCCGCATTCCCAATAATACGCTGGGCTTCCTCTTTGGAGGAGAGTTCCATCTGCTTGATGTCAAGCTCCATTGAACCCTTTTTGCCAAGGGAAATTATCAAGCGCAATAAATAACCAAAGCCAATACCGGCAGATGCGGCAAGCAATGCGAGCAATAGAGCTAGTTTAAGAGACATGCACGTTTAAAGAGTTAGCCAGCCGTTACCGTAAAAACAAACCTGGAAACAATTTCAATCTTTTTTATAAGTGAACAACCAGAGTGTACTATAACTAGAGAATTTTGTCTATAATACCGTACTTTTTAGCTTCTTCGGCATTCATGAAGAAGTCTCTATCTACGTCTTTCTCTATTTGGGAGAGTGGTTTACCCGTGTTTTTAGCCAGTATCTTGTTTAGAATTTCTCTGGTCTTAATGATATGTTTGGCCCTTATTTCTATATCGGTAGCTTGCCCTCCTACTCCTTCAGCCCAAGGCTGGTGTATCATCACTTCCGAATTAGGCAGAGAGCATCTCTTCCCCTTTGCCCCTGCAGAAAGTATCACGGAAGCAGCAGAAGCCGCTATACCAATGCATATGGTAGATACGTCCGGCTTAATATGATTCATGGTGTCGAGAATAGCCAGCCCAGCACTCACTGATCCGCCAGGGGAGTTAATGTATATAGAGACGTCTTTCTTTGGGTCTTCCGATTGAAGAAAAAGAAGTTGGGCGATGACAATATTGGCTGTATCGTCATCAATCGGCCCGCCGAGAAAGACAATGCGTTCGCGGAGAAGCCTCGAATAAATATCGTACGCCCGCTCACCGAACTGACTTTTTTCTATGACTGTCGGGATAAGATAACTCATGGGCAATAGAGTATAACAAAGAGCCCGACAGTGCAACTGTTGGGCTCTTTGTATTCTAAAAAGATTCTTACTTACGACGCGTTTAGTTCTGCATCAAGATTTTCTATGTCAGTCGCGTTCAGGTCCGCTTCGATGGCAGCGGCTTCATCAGAAACATTCTGCGTATTGATGGATTCTACCGTTTGGTCCGTAACATCTGCCCGCTGATTCCAGAAGTAGAGGCCTCCCAATATAATGATGGCAAGTATTACGATAATGCCGATGATTGGGCCGATTGAGCTACCACTATTTTCTTCTGTCCCCGCATTAATATTATTTTGTTCGTCCATATTGATAATTTATTAACAATAATTAATCGTCCGAATCCGAAGTCGATGTTGCCGTTGTCGTGGCTCTTTCTTCTCGTTTAACACCTGTATTTGGTCCTTTGAGAGCTCGTACCGCCATCATCATATTTCGATGAGCGGCACGAATATGCTCCTTCGCTTCGGCAGCTGCGGCACGAACTGTTTCAAAATTCTTTGCAACAGCACTATCGAACAAATCAAGAGTCGCGAAGACCTCTACAGCTACTCTGGCATCTGCAAGGTTCCCCTTGGCAACTGCTACAAAACCTTCGGCTTCGGTAGTATCCCCGCCGCGTTCTTGAATCTTCGCAATTCTTGACTCAATACGAATGACAATTTTCTCAAGTCGCTCGATGGTGGCCAGTATGACCTTGGTAACATGTTCCACTTTACGCTTAACCAAACTTCTCTGCATCTCCACTCGACGTTCGGTCGAGGAGGCCTTGCGCTGTTCTATATTGTTCTTTATCTCTGCTCGACGCTCTGTCGTAGAAGCTCGTCTTGCCTCCATTTCCTTTCTAATTTCGATAGCACGAACTTTGGTTGGTGTGGTACTGCTCTTGTCATTGGCTTCAAAATTAGGTCCCTCAGCGAAAACCGGCAGGGCCATGACAATAACAGCAAACACTACAACAGAAACAGTAACACGATGCTTCATATATGTGTGTTTATTCTTAATTTGGACGTTTCGAGTCCAGATTAATTATATCAGCTATCCTAGATTTGACGATATTTGGTGGCATAAAGTTTCAAACCTTCCTCGAAAGCGGCTTGAGCTTCCTGTTTCCCTTTGAAACCCTTCACTTCCACTACTTTATTCTGCAGTTTCTTGTAGGTAGAGTAAAAATGCTCAATCTCTTTAAGTGTATGAGGGTTGATATCACCGAGGTCTTGAATAGTATCGAAACGCGGATCATCAACAGGTACGGCAATAATTTTATCGTCACCTTCGCCACCATCTATCATATTCATAAGTGCAACAGGACGAGCATGCACCAAAACTCCCGGTAGAAGCGAGTAAGTAGTGAGCAATACCACATCAAGAGGGTCTTTATCGTGCCAGAACGAGCGTGGTACAAAGCCATAGTCGAAAGGAAAATCTTGTGCAGTATAAGACACCCGGTCGAGAGCAATCAAGCCGGTCTTTTTATCTATCTCATATTTATTCTTCGAACCCTTATTAATCTCTACGATAACATTCATCGCCTCCTTGGTACCGGGTTCTATGTCATGCCAGAGATTCATATTGTTCTATTATCTTCTGGAACGTCACCAACTGCAAGTTCAACCCCCTTGGCAGATTGAATATCAATTTTCCAGCCGGTAAGTTTGGCCGCCAGCCGCACATTTTGTCCGCCCTTACCTATAGCGAGAGACTGTTGGTCTTCGGAAACGCTAACTACTGCCACCTTCTCCACATCATTAATTTCAACATTAAGAATCTTCGCAGGTGACAGGGCTTCTTCGATAAATTTTTTCGGCTCTGTCGACCATTCGATAATATCAATCTTCTCTCCGCGCAATTCAGACATAACGGTCGAAACTCGTACTCCTCGCTGGCCAACAAGCGCGCCGATAGGATCAATATGGTTATCGAGAGCAAGGGCCGCGATCTTGGAGCGATAGCCGGCCTCTCGAGCAATGGCCTTAATTACCACCACGCCATTCGCCAATTCAGGTGCTTCGGCCTCAAAAAGCTTCTCGAGAAACTTTGGGTGCGAACGTGAGAGACGAAGGAATACCCCTCGAGGGCTTTCTTCTACTCTATATAAATAGGCACGTACACGCTCACCCTGACTAAAACGTTCACCGGGAATTTGTTCTTCGTAAGGCAAGAGGCCGGTGGCCCTGCCCATATCGACGAAAATGTTCCCACGTTCGATACGCTGGACAGTGCCGTTCACGATTTCTCCCTCGCGTTTACCAAATTCGGCGACTACAGAAGTCTTTTCCGCTTCGCGAATTTTTTGCATAATGACTTGCTTGGCTGTTTGGGCTGCAATGCGACCGTAGTCACCCTTACTCTCGATAGGGAAGATAATTTCCTCATCAAGTTGGGCATCTTTCTTAATTTTGCGAGCATCCTCTATCAAAATATGATGCTCTGGGTTATAGACAACTTTTTCTTTTTCGCTTCCCAAGATCAGACCTTCTTCCGCAAGACCTCTCTCCGTTTCATTATTAAAAACAACGCGAGATTCATCCACCACAATCTTTACTTGGAAAAAGTGAGTTTCGCCAGTATTAATATCGAAAGTAGTTCTAATGATCTGACCCTTTTTGCCATATTCTTTTTTGTACGCAGTGGCAAGAGCGGCTTCTATGGCCTCAATAATTGACGCGCGCGGAATACCGCGCACTTCTTCGAGTTCTCCTAATACTGAATTTATTACTTTAAGGTCGAACATAAGTATTTTGGGTATGAAATAGGTCCGCCTTGCGGCGAACCCATTTCACCAGCAAGCATAGCAAACCTCTGAAAATTTTGCAAGCAACAACATCAAGAGCCAGACGATATTGTTTATGTGCAAAGCTCGACTTTGCACACATACGTTATCTTCATGCTATAGCAAGATGATAACGTATGCAGAAAAAATGAAAAAGTTTAGATTATTTGCGGTGTGAATGAAATTTTTTGTGAGTTTCTCGCAGAGCTTTATCAGTGACGTGAGTATAGATTTGGGTCGTGGCAATGTTGGCGTGACCTAGAAGCATTTGGACACTACGTAGGTCAGCACCGTTACCCAAGAGATCAGTGGCAAACATATGGCGCACTACGTGTGGGGTAACTTTCTTTGATATGCCGCCTTTAATGGCATAGTGTTTGATAATCCTTTGAACAGAACGGGTAGTTATCGGAAACATCAAATCATTATCTATATCTTTTCTTTTTTCAAGATATTTCTTGATAGCTTCTTTAGCTTCTCCAGATAGAAAAACTACTCTAACTTTCTCTCCTTTGCCCCGCACCGAAAATTCTTCAGCTCTTAGATCTAAATCATAGGGAAGAGAACAAAGCTCGGATACACGCAAACCGGTTGAAAAGAGGGTTTCCAGTATTGCTTTGTCACGTAACCCCATTGGAGTGGAAATATCCGGAGCATCCAATAAACGTCTCAATTCTTCCGGAGTGATGAGATCAATGGAACGTTCGCCAACCTTAGCAAGCTCAATTATTTCAGGCGAGAGAGTTTTTGCTCCGCGTTTGGCTAAATACTTAAGAAAAGCCCTCAGAGCAATTAGATAGTAATTCTGAGTCTTCTTTTTGAGAGTGTCTCCGACACTCTCACCCCGCGTAGCTTTAGCGGAGTGGGGTTGACGATTGAGCCACAGACGATACTCTCGCACCTCATCCGAGTTGATATCTTGCGGTTTTTTCGCTTTCGAAAACTCTAGAAAGCGCGTCAGATATCGATCGTAATTCTCCACTGTCTTGAGACTCCGCCCTTTCTCTATCTCTGTATATTCAAGAAATTCTCTCTTCAATTGTTCGAGTTCATTGATATTCGTCATATTGTGCGACATTATACCACTTAGCCACCTGAACATGAGGGGTTGCAAAGTATCAATTCTATGCTATACTTAATGGGTGATTTCAAAGACCAAGAAACAAAAGCTAATTAAGGAGGTTGCTATCCATGAAAGGGACACTGGCTCTCCTGAAGTGCAAATTTCCATATTGACAAAGCGTATTGAAGAGCTTGCCAAGCACTTAAAGACGCATGCCAAAGATAATCACTCGCGCAGAGGGTTACTTGCCATGGTGGCAGACCGTCAGTCGCATATGAAATATTTGGAAAAGAAAAATCCAAAACGCGCTTCGGCTTTGCAAAAGAAACTTGGTCTGAAGAAATAATTTTAATAGATTAGAAAATTTGATGACAGTAATAAAACACAAAGCCCAACGGGTTGGCATCTTCATAGACACGCAAAACATTTATCACAGCGCCAAAAATCTTCATCATGCCAAAGCAAACTTTGGTGCGATAGTCAAAGACGTTCTGGACGGACGAGTTCTTATTCGCGCTATGGCTTACGTGGTCACTACGGAGAGTGGTGAAGAAAATGCTTTCTTCGGCGCATTGGGAAAAGCGGGTATTGAAATTCGCTCAAAACCGCTACAAATCTTCCTAGGTGGAGCCAAAAAGGCAGACTGGGATGTCGGACTGGCAATTGACGCCGTTACTATGGCGCCTAAATTGGACAGCATTATTCTTCTTTCTGGCGACGGCGATTATGTTCCTTTAATAGAATACTTACAAAATACCCACGGCTGCCAGGTAGAAGTAGTGGCTTTCGGCAAATCATCCTCGGCTCGCTTGATCGAGGCGGCAGACGATTTTCTTGATCTTGACCAGAATCCCAAAAAATATCTGATAGGTACGGACGATTCCAAAAATTCGCGAAGAAGGTCCCCAATGAGTTAGAATAGTGGAATGGATCCCAAAGAAACTCCTTTAAAACAAATCCGCACCTTTCAAGGAGATGTGGCGGAAGCGCTCAAGAGACAACAAGAGTCACTCGTCTCAATTCAACGAGCAGAGCATTTAAAGAATCCGACTCAATCCGACACTTCCGGAACATTGCAAGACTCTGATAAAAAAAAGAAGGAGTTTTTCTTTTTGTTTTTGGGAAGTCTTTTACTTTTTGCTCTGGGTATCTTCGGGGCTCGCTATACCTATGACGAGTTTTTGGGGAAAGTTAGCACTCCAACCATAGACACACCGGCGAATAGATTCTTATCCCCCAACACCGAGATTAGTCTTGAACCCAAATTAGATTCTCGTAGCACTCTCATCGACACTTTAAAAAGCGCCGTAGAAAATGTGCCCCAGGGAGAACTTAGACATATAATTCTAAAACAAAAAACGGGAGTTAGAGAATCTCTTATTTCGGCCAGTGAGTTTCTGCGAACACTCGAGAGTCGAGCACCCGAAAGTCTCATCCGCGCCTTTGACCCGTCCTTTATGTTCGGAGCTCTTGGTAAAAGTACTTTTCTTATTATTAAACTTTCGTCTTTTGAAAACGCCTTTGCTGGAATGCTCTCCTGGGAAAAAAATCTGGGTCAAGACATCGGCCCCTTATTTGCTACGGCCGAGCTGTTAAAAAATATCTCGCATGAATCCGTCTTTACAGATGTCACGGACAAAAACAAAGATGTTCGGGCACTTATGCTGGAAAACCAGCCTATCCTTCTATATTCATTCCTGGACAACAATATGCTTATCATTACAGACAGTTTTGAGAGTCTTCGCACGCTCATTGACCGCCTGACACGAGAAAAACTTTCCCGCTAGCCGTGTTTCTGGTAGAATGAAAGTCATGGCAATAGACTATGAACATTTCAAAAAAAAGCTAGAAACAGAAAAGGAACTTTTAGAAAAAGAACTGGGGGCGGTTGGTAGAATAAATCCCGACAATCTCTCAGATTGGGAAGCTATCCCAATTGACAGAGACACTTCACAAGCAGATGAAAACACTGTCGCCGACAGCATAGAGGATTATGAGGACAACGTGGCCATTGTCAACACTCTGGAAACACGCTATCAGGACACCAAAAGCGCTTTGGATAAAATCAAGCACGACACTTACGGCCTCTGCCAAGTCTGTAAAGAAGAAATAGACGCGGAACGGCTAGAAGCCAACCCTTCCGCCCGCACCTGCCGCAAACATATGTAATGAGTTTCTCCAAGGTTTACAGCGCGCAGACAAATCTTCTCTCCGTCACTCTCATTTCTGTTGAAACAGATATCTCACGTGGTCTCAATGCTTTCGCTATCGTCGGTTTACCCGATAAGGCAATAGAAGAGGCCCGCGACCGTGTCTCAGCGGCTATCAAGAATTCTGGATTCGACTCCCCAAAGGCTAAGAATCACAAGATAGTCACCTCGCTCGCTCCAGCAGATCAAAAGAAAGAGGGTCCATCATTTGATGTTGCTATTGCTCTCTCTTATCTCATTGCCAATAAGGATATCCATTTCGATCACGAAAGTAAGTTGTTTCTCGGCGAGTTGTCTCTCGATGGTAAGGTGCGGCCAATTCACGGCATCTTACCTATTGCCCAATTCGCCAAAGAAAATAACTTCAAAGAACTCTATGTACCAATGGAAAATGTTCGAGAGGCGGCGATCATCGATGGACTTTCTATCTTTGGTATTCGCTCCCTTTCAGATTTAATAAACCACCTCATCGATTCTGTAAAAATTCCTAAAGCAGAATTAACTGTGGTTGATAGAGTCAAATCAGTATCTAAAATAGATTTTTCCGATGTTCGAGGTCAAGAAAGAGCCAAACGCGGACTCTTGATAGCGGCGGCAGGCGGACACAATGTTGCCATGTACGGCCCGCCCGGTACAGGCAAGACGATGCTCGCCAAAGCTTTCGCCGGCATATTACCTGAACTTTCATTTGAAGAATCGCTCGAAGCCACGAGTATTCACTCGGTAGCTGGCATATTATACGAGACCTTCATCACCAATCCTCCCTTTCGCGCGCCACATCATACTGCTTCTTATGTCTCGCTCGTTGGCGGCGGAACTACTCCTAGACCCGGAGAAATTACTTTGGCTCACTTTGGAGTCCTTTTCATGGACGAGTTTCCGGAATTCGACAGAAGAGTGATAGAAAGTCTGCGTCAACCGTTAGAAGACAAAATAATATCTATCTCTCGTGCCAAGGGCACAGCACACTTCCCAGCAAATGTTTTATTAGTAGCGGCTATGAATCCATGCCCTTGCGGGAATTTCGGCTTCCGAGGCAAGCCGTGCATCTGTACACCTTCCGCACTCTCGAGATATAGAAGAAAAATGTCCGGACCTATCATGGATCGCATAGATATCTGGCTCGAAGTGGATAGAGTGCTACCAAGCGATCTCCACGGCAATTCTGAAGGAGATAGAAGCGAAATTTTTCGAACTAGAGTGACGCAGGCTCGCGTAGCACAAAAAGTCCGTTTCGATAAAAAAGGCAAGAAACTGTCACGTAATTCGGAAATGAGTGCTAGAGATATCGTAAATCTTATTACTCTTGATAAAGAGTCTCGGAGAACACTTGACCTCGCCGCCGAGCGACTTGGTTTCTCTCCGCGCGTTTACCATCGGATGATAAAAGTGGCGCGCACCATCGCCGATCTAGAAGGCAGTGAAGAAATTAACAACAATCACATTCTCGAGGCAGTCGAATATCGTCCTAAAAAATTTGATGTTTAGAAGGGATTCTTGGCGCCACGGATTTCAAAGTGGACATGAGGACCAGTAGTTTTGCCAGTCATACCGATAGCGCCAATTATCTGTCCTTGATTAACCCACTCTCCAACCGAAACATTATTTACGCTCATGTGAGCATAAACTGTCTGAGTACCGTTTGTATGGCTTATTACTACATAGGTCCCATAACCGCCGTTGTGTCCGCCGGTGCGCGAGACAATAACTTTTCCGTCAGCTGAAGCAAGTATCGGAGTGTAAATTGGAGCCGCCAAGTCCACACCATTGTGGCCATGAATGCTTTGAGTCTTTCTCCCACCGACTATCGGTCGTAGATAGTAACCGACATAGGTAGGATAGCTTTGAGATACCTGTGACCCAGATGCCAGAGGAGTCTGAACTATGCTGATGACACCATCAGGAATAATCACGATATCACCAGTTTTAATCTTGGTGTTAGCGGTCAAGCCGTTATATGAAAGGATATCATTGAGATCCGCTTTATATTTGGTAGCTAGAGATTTCAAAGTATCTCCTGATTTGACAACATGGCGCACGCCGGAGATAGGGAGGATAACTAGCTCCTGGCCTACTTTAATAGATGAACGGTTCTTGATATCGTTTGCCCATAAAATGGTGTTGGCAGAAACCTCGAACATGTCGGCAATCTCACTTAAGGTATCACCTTCTCGCACCACATAGACGCTAATCTGACCAGCGCCAGATTTGCCGAGATCCACGAATACCTCACTGTCTCCGCCATTAGATTCCAGGGCGACACTATCAACGATGGCAATTTCCGCACCGCCCGTACCAGTAGGATTAATGTTTAAATAACCCTCTAAAAGACTCATAGTTTGAGAATTGCCCATCTCCAACATCTCCGGTACACGCAAAACCTGCCCTCCTTGGCTCCGCGCATAAGCGAAGATAGGGAGGATAACCAAGATAATAAATATATATTTGACCGTTCTTTTACTAATATAATGAGGTTAAACTGTTCAACTAAGCCATAAAATCAGTGCTTTCTTGCCGCATCAACCCATTGTACCCTCATATGCTATAGTGTCCAGCATGTCCAAACCTTCGGAAAATCTCAATTCCGAACAAAAAAAAGCGGTAGGAACCACACAGGGGCCAGTTTTGATCTTGGCGGGAGCGGGAGCGGGCAAGACCAAGACTATTA
>MHVR01000002.1:12876-40671 GCA_001825315.1 Candidatus Zambryskibacteria bacterium RIFCSPHIGHO2_02_FULL_43_14 | reverse complement strand
AGCTCCTGAAAAGATTCTTGCTATCACTTTCACCAATAAAGCTTCCAAAGAAATGCGGGAGCGAGTAGAACAAAGTCTTCGAGATGACAAATTATTAAATAAACCTGTCAACTTCTCCGAACGGCCGTTTGTAAGCACATTTCATTCTCTCGGAGTACATATTTTGCGGGAACAATCGACAAAAATCGGCAAGAAAAAAAACTTCTCCATCTTCGACCGAGATGATAGCAAAAAAGCGGTGAGGGAGGCACTTATAACTCTCGGGCTTGATCCTAAAACACACGATTCTGCTCACCTGATGAGTATAATTTCCAGAGAAAAGGGTCGTGGTACAGGTATCAAAGATTACAATAATCAAGACGAGTATGGGCACTTTCGGAATGTAGTGGGACAAGTTTGGTCGGAATACGAGAAAATTTTGACAAGAGATAATGCTTTTGACTTCGATGACCTTCTCTTGAAAACTATGGATCTCTTGAGCAAAAACCCGACTGTACGCGAATATTATCAGAATACTTGGCACTACATCCACATAGACGAATATCAAGACACTAACCGTGTCCAATATGAGATTTCAAAAATGTTAGTGGGGAAAAACCAAAATATCTGCGTAGTGGGGGACGTGGACCAGAATATCTATTCTTGGCGCGGAGCAGACATCAAGAATATTCTTAACTTCGAGAAAGATTATCCGCAAGCTTTGGTCGTAACTCTGGAAGAAAACTACCGCTCCACCAAAACTATTCTAGAGGCTGCCAACGCCGTTATAGAAAAAAATAAAATAAGGCGTAAGAAAAATCTTTTTACCGAGAATTCTTCCGGCGAAAAGATTGGTCTTTTTGGAAGTTCGGATGAACTTGGCGAAGCAGAATTCATCGCTTCTAAAGCGGAAGAGTTCATAAAAAACGGTGCTCAACCGGAAGAAATCGCGGTGCTTTACCGAGCCAACTTCCAATCACGCGTGCTCGAAGAAGCTTTCATGAGTTACGGTATTCCTTATCAAATTTTGGGAACCCGCTTTTTCGAACGTAAAGAAGTCAAAGATATAGTCGCTTATTTGCGTTTGGCTCTTAATCCAGAGAATCTCATAGATTTTAAACGTATTATTAACGTGCCAACGCGAGGCATGGGTAAAACAACAGTGCTGAAAATATTTTCGGGGAACGAAACTTCTTTGTCGCCATTGATAAAAATCAAACTGGCAAATTTTAGAACGCTACTTGGAGAAATTGAGAAAGCTTCTAGAGAAAAGAAACCAAGTGAGACTCTCGCTCTTATTATTAAAACATCGGGACTTGAACAAGAGTGGAAGGAGAATGGGGAAGATGGTGCGACTAGACTTGAAAACGCTTACGAGCTCTTGAATTTTGCTTCTCGATACGATAGTTTCTCTCCGAAAGATGGGACTTTAAATTTTTTGGCAGATGCTGCTCTCCAAAGCGACCAAGACGAATTGAAAAAAGAACAAAAAGCGGTGCGTCTTATGACCGTACACGCTTCCAAGGGACTTGAATTTAATACTGTTTTCATTGCTGGTCTCGAAGACGGACTTTTCCCTCACGAGCGATTGAACGAGACAAATATTACTCCAGAAGAGGCGGAAGAAGAAAGACGACTTTTTTACGTCGCGCTCACTAGAGCACGCAAAAAAATCTTTCTTACATACGCCCAGACACGCACTATGTTTGGCAGGAGACAAGTCAGCATCCCGTCTGAATTTATTTTTGACATTCCTGAAACATTGGTGGAGGAAGGAACATTTGACGAGTATAATCTCCACCGAAAACCTTTACTGGAAATTGACTTCTAATCCTAGCAACTTGGAGGCTCAACCTCCAAGTGATACAATAACTTGTATGAGAAAAATCTCTTTCGTGGCAAATGAGTTTTACCATATATACAACAGAGGAGTGGATAGGCGGTTAATATTTTCTAATAAATATGATTTGGAAAGATTTTTCCAAAACCCAAATCATTATCACTTTATCATCACTCAACTTGAAGAACGTGGCATCGAGAAGTTTATGCATAGACTTGGTACTGGCTATACAAGATACTTTAATGAAAGACATGTAAGAACTGGGTCATTATTTCAGGGAAGATTTAAAGCTAGTCATATTGATTCTAACGAATATCTCTTACATGCCAGCGTATACGTGAATCTCAATTACAAAGTTCACAAGTTGAATAGGAAAAAAGATCTCTTTCTTTCAAGTTGGAATGAATACTTGGACGACAATTTATCCGGCATTTGCGCGAAGAATATTATTCGTGAACAATTTAAGACATTGGAAGATTACGAACGTTTTTCCAAAAACACACTGGTATCCATTTTAGAAAGGAAAGAGTTACTGGCTGAACTCGAGAACGAACACTTAGAGGCTCAGCATCCAAGTGGGAGAAAAAGGGTATGAGAGCGAAGAAATCATTGGGGCAACATTTTTTGAAGTCGGAACGAGCGCTTGCGACAATTGTCGAAGTCGGCAACCTTAGCGTAACAGATACAGTCCTCGAGATAGGGCCTGGAACAGGAACATTGACAGAAAAGCTTCTAGCTATCGACTGTCAAGTGTTAGCAATAGAAAAGGATGATAATTTGTACGACACACTGAAGATAAAGTTTCAAAAAGAAATCGTGTCTGGTCAACTAAAATTAATTCACGATGATATTTTGAAATTTGATTTTAAAAAGCTGACAGCTAAAAGCTATAAGCTAATAGCTAATATACCGTACAACATCACCGGGGCGATACTAAAAAAGTTTTTATCGGCGGAACATCAACCGAAACAAATGGTGCTCCTAATGCAGAAAGAAGTCGCCAAGCGAATCGTGGCTCAAGACGATAAAGAAAGCATTTTGTCTATATCAGTGAAAGCGTACGGAATACCGAGATATGTAGAGACTGTCAAAGCCGGATCATTTGCTCCAATGCCCAAAGTCGATTCGGCTATCGTCGTTATAGAGAATATTTCTAAAAATTACTTTAAAAACCTTACGGAAAAAGATTTCTTCGAAATTGTGCGCGCCGGCTTTAAATCCAAACGCAAGAAACTTTCTTCCAATCTCTCGACAATCTTCCATAAAGACAAGGTTCAGGAAGTGTTTCAGAAACTAAAATTAGATAGGAACTTGCGTGCCGAAGATGCAGATATTAAGATTTGGCATAAATTGACACTGAACCTCTTCCCGTTATAATTTCATATGCTCTAACTCTTCGGGAGCCGCGAGTGCAGCTCTGATATCTTTTTCTACTTCCACTTTGAACCACTTAGGGTAAGAAGTATCAATTGGAATTACTCTTAGGCCTTCTTGCCAAATTGCTTTTGCTTTCTCTCTTTCACCTTTAAACCAATAAGCCACTCCGAGAAGATAATAAGAGTGCGAGGGAATTTTGTCTATCTCTAAAGAAAGTTTAAGAAAATAAATCGCTTCGTCGAGATGATTAGTATAAAAAACATGTTTCCCATGATTATGACCCTCTAGCATTACCTCACCCAAGACGTGTGGGAAGGCGGCATTTGAAGGATCCAATTCAACTGCTTTTCTAGCTGATTCAATTGCGTATTCCTGATTATTTTCACTATGATAAAATTCTGCTAGTAGAGCATGCACCCACGCCTTATCAGTGTTTGTTTGTTTTAAACTATCAAGTTTTTTGATGTATCCTGTTAGTTCTTCTTTATTTTGCTCACTAAGATGCTGGTCGGCAGGAAAAACCAAACGTGCAAGATAAATATAAGAATTGAAAATTCTTTCATCTCCTTGCGGCAATGCCGCAATAGCCATGAGAAAGTGTGATTTTGCTTTATCTTTATCTCCTTCGTAATCATACATTACTGCAAGCTGATAAAGTTGTATTCCATCTTGTTCTGTGGCTGTTATAATATTGTCAGAGAGCCTAGACCCCCCTTTTCTCTCTGGCGATAAGTAACTTAGTCCGATGAAGACTGTGATTAAAATTATTGACCAGACAAATTGACGCGCGGTTTCAGAATTGAACATGTTTTAAGCCAGAGTGTTAACAGATACAGAGTATAAAAATTTACTTAATGTCTGATACAATATAGGCTAACATGGGATTTAGATTAGCACTAGCAATCTCTGTTTCAGTAGTACTTATCGGAGTATCTTCTTGGTATCGCTTCGGAACTACTGGTTATGTTCAACCAAATGTTGTTGCTATAGATCAATTAGGAACAAGTAACGACGATTATGCAGAAATTCTTAATGATTTCACTATACCCAAAACAAGTACTTCTTCTGTAATATCGGCTCCTCTTACTAATACCGACCTAATTGGTCGTCAGCTCATTTTGGATTATGTCGGCTTAGCTGGAAGTGGACAAGCAACGGAAGCCAATATTATCTCTCTAGCCAACCAGTATGCCGAGAACATAACGATTTTCAATAAAGCCACAAAAATAGGGGCGCAGGACATTAAAACGGTGTCCAATACGAAAGTAAATTTAGAAAATTACTCCGACAACTTAGCAAAAATTTACATGAAGCACGCTGGAGCTATAAACAAAGCTTATGCCGAAAAACCCAGTGCCGATGCTCTGGACAAGATGTCTTATTCGTTTGCTAAAAATGCTAGCGCAACTTATACAAATACCGCTACGGAGCTCAAAAATCTCACTGTGCCCCTTATTCTCGCTGCCACTCACTTAGAACTTGTCAACATTCACCTATCAAGCGCGTCGGCTATGAATGCTATATTTGAGGCGGAGGAAGACCCAATAACAGCTGTTGCTGGTTTCATTATCGTTAATGAAAATCTAGATAAAGAAATAACTGTCCTCAAAGAAATTGAACAGATCCTCCAGACAAATGCGATATAATTTAGACAAAATGTTCGGGAAAAAATCAATAACATTTCTTTTAGTTCTTTCGCTGGTTTCTTCCATTATTTATCTTCCTGTTTTTGTTCCAAGAACCCAAGCCATTATTCCTGTAGCTGGCATTATAAACGACCCGATACACACCGCTATAAGCATCGCGGAACAAGTAAGAAAAACGGTTAGAGAAGTGGCTGATTCAATTGCTATGATTGCAGCCCGAGTAGCCATACAACGCATAGTGGCATCAACAGTTGAATGGGCCCAAAACGGCTTTGAAGGCAACCCGGCTTATGCAGTTAATCCGCGACAATACTTTACAGACATCGCCGATGGCATTGCGGGTGATTTTATTGCTGGAAGTGATTTAAATTTTCTTTGTTCGCCATTTCAAACACAAATTCGACTGGCTCTACAAAAAAGTTATATGCAGGTACCTCGATTTCAATGTACCTTAACAGAAGTAATCGGCAATATCGATGCTTTCTATAACGATTTCAGTCAAGGAGGGTGGGATGCGTGGTTTAGTATGACCCAAAACGACCTAAATAACCCTTATGGAGCATTTCTTGAGACTCAAATTGAACTTGACCGACGTCTTGCAAAGGAGATTGGTCTCAAAAGTCAGCAACTTGATTGGAATCAGGGATTTTTATCTTATGAAAAATGTTTAGGGACAGAAGTACTTGATACAGCTTCGGGGCAAAAAACTTGTATTGGAGCCAAACAGATTGTCACTCCGGGCGCCACAATTAAGGCTCAACTTGATAAAGTGTTGCCATCCGGCCTAGATAGTCTTATAACTGTTAATCATTGGGAGCAATTAATCCAAGCTTTCGCCACCGGTCTTCTGACAAGATATGTTTTCGGCTCACAAGGTCTCTTTAGCGATGACCCGACTTTGCCGCAATCAACACCAAGTAATAATCTTCCTCCACAAAGCAAGTCAGTTGATATTGATGGTGATGGGAACTATGACGGAATAGATACGACTGGCGACGGCCAACCGGACGTATGTTACTTCGCGGGAACAGATAATATGCCTGTGGGACCACCATGCCGTGGTTCTGTAGAGGCCACCATAATACCGCCTACTAGTGGCGGAGGAGGAGGTGGCGGAGGAGGTGGGGGTGGAGGTGGGGGTGGCACTGGTAATGGCAATGATGTCGCCAATCCTCCGGCTATCGCCAGCGACTTTAGTAATGTTGTTTGGGAAGATACTAATGTCTCCGGTTGGGCACAAACAGCAAATCTGTCAGTAAATATTGGCGGAAATAGCGTTAATCTTAATTATGACAAAGCTGATGTCTGGCCGGCAGGTTTCCCGCTGGATGCTACTACCCAACTTAACGGTAATGCTTGGATATTTGTTTACCGCAACGGCAATTGGCACGCCAGTACATGGGAATGGATGCGGCCGGGACAAACAAGTAAAGGTGCCGATAACCTTTATCCTCCGGCGGCTACAAGAGGCGAATTGTCGAATTTTTCCGCTCAGTCAGGCGACGCCTACGGGTTCATGGTGAGTTGTCTTGCTCGAAACAGTACCAGGAACTGTACCGAAAGAAGCAATGTGGTTATGGTTACTTGGCCCGGGGTAACAACTGGAGGAAGTGGAGCACCATCTTTGCTTGCGGATGTTCAGAATGAACGAACGAAATATGGAAATCCGCTGACAGATGTAGACAGAGGAGCAATACTTAATACCGTTGCTTGGAACAATCGCAACGCTGGGTGGGGTCTAAGTCACAAAGATTTTGGCTCATTCTGTCCGTCACTAGCTGGTCCGATAGCATGTGACATTCTAATTCATCAACCGACAAATACCTGGGTCGATGCTCTTACAGACACGGGAGCAATATGGCTTGTCATAGCTCCAAATACCGACCCAAACCGACAATTTATTGCTCCAGCCCAGCTGTAAAACATTATGAGGAGATACTTGCCAAAAATTTCTAGCTTAATTCCCATCCTTATACTTGTCTTTGCGGTAAGTGGTTTTCTGTTTCCTCACACTGCACACGCGGGTAGTATATTTGGAGACATACTTGACCGTATTAATCCTCTCACGTGGGCACAGGATGCTCTAGCCGCCGTTGCAGAGATAATGTTAAGGACCGTCGGCTTGCTTACGGGTCTGGCCGGTGTAATTCTTAACGGAATCATATACTACACGGTAGGTCAAATGTCCGTGAACTACTCGAACCTGACGACCATAAATTCCGCATGGAGTGCCATCCGCGACCTCGCCAATATGGGCTTCATATTCATACTGCTTTATGCGGCAATACAAACAATTCTAGGAATAGGTAGCGATGCCAAGAAATTGATTGTTAATATTATTGTAGTCGCCATTCTCATCAATTTCAGTTTATTTTTTACCAAATTAATTATAGATATTTCCAATATCTTGGCCATTATGTTCTATGACGCCATAGCGCCAGGGGCACTCAATGCTACAGCCACACTTAGTCTAGAGCAGGCAGGCCTCTCAAACGCTTTTATGCAAAGTTTAAATCTGCAAAGTCTCTACGATGTTAAAGTTGGCATGAAAGACATTATCACCATAGGTATTATGGGGTCCATCATGCTTCTTATAGCGGCATTTGTTTTCTTTGCCGCGGCACTCATGTTTATTATCCGCTATGTGATTCTGATATTGGTGCTCATTCTCTCACCTATAGCATTTATGGCTTTTGTCCTACCAGCGCTCAAGTCGCACGGAGATAGATGGAAAGATGCTCTTATAGGGCAGGCATTTTTCGCACCCATATACCTCATGCTCACTTGGGTAGCACTTCATGTACTGGGGGGCGCTACCGGCGCGGGAGGCATTACGGGCGCAATTAAAACCTCTTTTGGCATAAACTCAACTAACGCGGCCCTTAGTGGCCTTGCTCTGACAAATCAAGGGGTGGCTGTATCTGCCGGAGCCTTCGCCATGTTTATCAATTTTATTATTGTCATTGTTTTTCTCATCGCCTCTCTAGTGATTGCCAAAGAATGGGCCAATAAGGCCGGTGGAGGGGTAAGTAAGCTGACGAGCTGGGTCACGGGAGCGGCCGGGGGTGCGACAATAGGTGTAGCTGGGAGATTCGGAAGAGGTACATTAGGTAGAGCTGGTGCAGCTGTAGGAGATAGTGAAAAATTAAAAGAACGCGCAACACAGGGTGGTGTAGGAGGTATGGCGGCTCGGTTGGCTTTGGCAACAGGACGAAAGACTTCTGGAGCAAGTTTTGATATTCGTGGTACCGGGTTAGGCGGCACATTAGATGCCGGTAAGGCAGGCGGTAAGGGTGGCTTCGCAGAATTTAGGAAGAAAAAAGCCGAAGATGCAGAAAAAGTTGCCAAAGCCATGGGACCATCACAAGAAACTTTGGACCAAGCAGAACAGGCCGTCAAAAATACAAATGCAGGAACAGCAGAAGGCGACGCCGCCAGAAAGAAACTGGATGAACTCAAAGGTGTAACTCCAAAAGAGGTTATCAGTAGAAAAACTGATCTTGATAGGAAAAAAGATGCTGCACTAAAAGAAGCGCCTGAATCTAAAAGAGAGAAAGAGATGGAAGAGAAGATCAAAGAAGTTGAGAAAAAACGAGAAGAGGCAGACAGAATGTCTGATGAGGCGACTGTGGGAACACTTAATGAAGAGTTAAAAAAACTTGAGGAAGAAAAGAAATTAATATCAGAAATAGCCAAAAAGGAGCGGGAGAAAATTACCAGTGAATTTGACGCGAGAATAAATACTATTAAACCAATTACGAGTGCCGGAGATGTCAGAAAATTGGCTTACGCCAATAAAATGGAAAACTCGTACTGGGCTAGAGCACGCGGCTATAATAGGGCTGCTGCCGCTCAAATAAGAAGAGGAAAGAGTAATGAAAAGAAACTTGCAGAGGCGTACAAGGCTGTCGCAAAAGATGTAGAACCTGAAACAGAGGCAACGGAAACTACGACTGAAACATCACCGACAAAGCCCTCCGCGAGTGCACCATCAACAACATGAACGAAACAGATAAACTCATAGCAGAACAGCTGAAGACCCTGCCACCAAGTTTGCAGCAGGCAATCAGTGCCGTGCCGTGGAAAGCGCTTGTGCAGGAAATCGGTAAAGCAAATACTCTCGATACAGAACAAATCGTTTCTTTGGAACAAGAAACGATGCTGGTTGTTTACGGGTTAGAAAATCCCAATGATTATGTCTCGAATATTATAAAAGAAGTCGGTGTATCTGAAGAGGTTGCGTATACAATCGCAGGATCCGTCGTTGATAAAATTTTTGAGCCAATTTTAAGAAAAAGTGAGGAGTTCGAAAAGTCGGTAACTCCGGCTATCACCCCTGTCTCTGCCCCGGCAACCCCGCCCGCAAATCTCCCAATGGTCGAAGCGGGTGAAGTGGCACATGAGGTACCGCATATTGAACAAACTACACCAATACCAGCACCACAGAAACCAGAACCAAAAGCATCTTTACCTGATTATCGTTATGAGCAAGGCAAAGATCCCTATAGAGAACCACTTGCATAGTTTCAGTAGATTGACAAACTAAACCTGTTGTATATACTTTAGCTATGAAGACTCAATTAATTGTTAAAACTGATAAAGAAGTTAAAATCCAAGCTCAAAAAACTGCCAAAGAGCTTGGTTTGCCTTTAAGTACACTAATTAACGCTTATTTAAAGCAGTTTATCGCTACTAAAGAAGCCGAGTTCAGAGTCATACCGAAGATGACTCCTAGACTGGAGAGACTCATTGAGCGAGTTAGGAAAGACGTTCGGGAAGGAAAGAACCTTTCCCCGACTTTCGACAATGCTGAAGACGCGATTCGTTATCTAAATTCGTAAATGAAAGTATTATTTCATCGGTCATTCGAGAAAAAATACAAGCAGGTTCCGGTAAAAATTAGATACCAATTCAATGAAAGACTTTTCATTTTCATAAGCGAGCCCTTTAATAAACAGCTGAGTAATCATGCTTTGAGAGGGAAATATAAGGGCTGTCGAAGTATTAATATTTCCGGAGATTTTAGAGCCATTTACGAAATTGTAAGTGAGAGCACAGTTCATTTTATAGACATAGACACTCATGGCAACCTGTATAAGTAGATTTTTGTTATAATATTCCTATGAGATTCCAAGTTCCACAATTTATCGAAGTAGAAGACAAGATCTTCGGGCCACTCACTTTCAAACAATTTATCTACGTGGCCGGAGGAGTGGGTATTGCTGCGATTCTTTTCATTATTCTGCCAAAATTCTTGGCTATTATTATCTCTCTACCAATAGTCATTTTCGCCGCAGCCTTGGCCTTCTATAAAATGAACGATAAGCCGTTTATCAATGTGGTCGAAGCGTTTGTGAAGTATGCCCTCACCAACAAGCTTTATATTTGGAAAAAAGAGGAAAAGACAGCCACGGCTAAGGGAACAGCCGAGGGGAAACCCTTGGAACAAGTCTACGTGCCGAAACTTTCCGAATCAAAGCTTAAAGAACTTAGTTGGAGTTTAGACATTAAGGAAAATCAAAACCCCATTACTCCAAACGATAGTGAGTCTAGTGTATAATTAAAGAATGGTTGCAACTACAAACGCTACTCAAGAGTTCGTTCCCATTAGGGAAGTGCGTGACGGCATTATTATGCTCAAAGATGGTGGCATGCGCTCCATTCTTCTATGTTCATCCATAAACTTCTCGCTCAAATCCGAAGATGAAAAAAATGCTATCCTCCTCCAATTTCAAGATTTCCTCAATTCCCTGGATTTTTCAATCGAGATAGTGGCTCAATCCCGCAAGCTCGATATTCGGCCTTATATAGCTCTGTTGGAAGAGCAAGAGAAGGCGCAAACCAACAATTTGATGAAGATTCAGGTTCGAGAATACATCGAATTCATCAAGAGCTTTACCGAGAATACGAACATCATGACCAAACACTTCTTCATAGTGATACCTTACAGCCCGGCTATTATCAGTGCCGGAAAAACTGGTGGTATTGGAGACATACGTTCGCGTTTAGGGCTTGGTACTAAGAAAGAACAGGCCGCTGCCACGGAAGCGAGCTTCGATGAGAATCGTAGCCAACTTGAAGAACGTTTGTCGGTAGTTGAACAGGGACTTATCCGCACCGGCATTCGCGTGGCTCGTCTCGGTACGGAGGAAGTTATTGAGCTTTTCTACAAAGCCTTTAATCCCGGCGAAACAGAGAAGCCGCTTAAAATGAACTAGCCATGAGTATTTTGGATAAATTTTTAGGAAAAAAAGAGACAAAAAACACTGACATTCCTTCTATCCTGCCTCAAGAAATTTTTGAAGCCGGAATGCTTGAATTGAAAGATATTATCGCCCCATCAGCGCTGAAAGTTACGCCAAAAGAAATTAATCTGGGTGAAAAGATTCTGCGAAGCTACTTCGTAATTTCGTACCCGCGTTTTCTCTCCGAGGATTGGTTCTCGCCTATTATCAACATGGACAAAGTTTTCGACGTTTCCATTTTCGTCCATCCCATTGAAACTTCGAAAGTCTTGCGTCAATTTCAGAGAAAGGTAGCCGAGGTCCAAAGCCAAATCCATGGCCGGGAAGAAAAAGGTCTGGTTCGCGACCCGATGCTAGATGTTGCTTATCAGGACTTAGAGAGTCTGCGTGATCAACTTCAACAAGCGCAACAAAAACTCTTTGATGTCGGTCTATACATCACTATTTACGGCGATAGCGACCAAGATCTTGACAAAGTGGAATCCGAAATCAAATCCATCCTCGAATCAAAACTCATTTATGTCAAACCAGCGCTTTTCCAGCAAGAGCAGGGGTACAAAAGCACTCTACCTCTTGGCAATGACCTTCTGGAAGTGCATTCTAAACTGAACTCTGCCCCGCTCTCCTCTCTTTTTCCATTTACCTCATTTGACCTCACTTCTGATAAAGGCATTCTCTACGGCATCAACAGGCACAACTCGTCCCTGATTCTCTTTGATCGTTTTTCGCTGGAAAACTATAACTCCATCATGTTTGCCAAGTCTGGAGCTGGCAAATCTTATGCTACTAAACTTGAGATCTTGCGAACTTTGATGTTTGACACTGATGTGATAGTGATAGATCCAGAGCGAGAATATGAGTACATGGCGGAAGTTACAGATGGAAGATATTTCCAAATTTCCCTTAACTCTGAACATCACATTAATCCATTCGACTTGCCTGTACCGGGACCGGGCGAGAGCGCCGCTAACGTGTTGCGCTCCAATATTATCAACCTAGTAGGTCTCTTCCGGCTAATGATGGGCGGCATTACTGCAGAAGAAGATGCCATTATCGACCGAGCCATTACCGAAACTTATGCTCTCAAAGACATTACCGTTGAGTCCGACTTTCGCACCATCGAACCACCACTAATGTCGGACTTTGAGCTCGTCCTCTCCGGCATGGAAGGTGGTGAGTCATTGGCTCAACGTTTGTCTAAATACACTAAAGGCACTTGGTCCGGCTTCATTAACAGGCCGTCGAATGTTGACATCAACCGCAAATTTGTGGTGTTCTCTCTCCGCGACATGGAAGATGAGCTTAAGCCTATTGCCATGTACATAGTTACCCACTACATCTGGAACGCTATAAGGAAAGAGCTTAAAAAACGCCTTCTGGTCATAGACGAGGCATGGTGGATGATGAAGTCGGAGGACACGGCTTCTTTCCTTATGGGTCTTGTAAAGCGCGGGCGCAAATATTTCCTCGGCGTGGCCACTATTACCCAAGATGTTGGAGACTTCTTGAAGAGCCCTTACGGTCTGCCAATTATCACCAACTCCTCCATTCAAATTCTTCTGAAGCAGTCGCCCACGACTATAGATGAACTCCAAAAGACTTTTAATCTTACGGATGAAGAAAAGTATCTATTGCTTGAATCAGATAGAGGGGAGGGTATCTTCTTCGCCGGGCTTAAACACGTGGCGGTAAAAAATATTTCGTCATACACGGAAGACCAGATTATTACCTCCGACCCGTCGCAAGTTTTGGCTATCAAACAAGCCAAGCGGGAAGCGGCAGAAACTAAAGAGGTTGCTCAAGAGACTGCAAAGGCAGAAATAAAACAAGCACAAAATGCAGGATGAGAAAAAAGGGCTAAATAATACAACAATCGCATTAATGATATCCGTGGCTGTGTTTTACGATGCACTTCAGTGGCTTCTGACTTTTATATTTATGGGGTGGTTGGTGGGCATCTTCGCCGGCCTGACTTTCTATATTTGGTTTAAACTGCGCGGCATGAGTTTCATGAAGCCGAAAAGATTCGCGGCTTTCGGCACGTCCTCTATTATCGAGATGTTCCCATTTATACCACTGTCCGCTTTACCAGCTTGGACTGTTGCTGTAACTTACTTGGCGCTTGATTCCAAGATAAAGAAAGTTGCGCCAGGATTAGGTATAATAAAGAAATGAAAAAGTTCTACGTTATTTTCATTCTCCTACTGCTTATTCTGCCCATATTGCATCTAAGAGCGCAGGTGGTAGACATTCTCTGGCAGGGGGAGACTTATACGCCGCCGTTCTACGAGGGCCGAAGTCTTTGGTCTAAGCAATCAAGAATTACTCTGGTTGCTATTCCACAGGGTTTGGGAAGTGCGGCTAATCTAAATTACAAATGGACCAGGAACGGGACTGTTTTGGGTAATATCAACGGTATTGGTAGAAACTACATCTCCTTCTTAGATTCAATCCTTTCCAGACCGCAAATTATTAAAGTGGAGATTCTCTCCGGCCAAAACGTTGTGTTAGCAAGCACATTCGTTACCGTCACTCCAACCGCTTCAGCTCTTGCCGTCTATGAAAACAATCCTTTGTACGGATTCATGTTTCATAGAGAAACCAGCGGGACGCACCCGCTTAAAGAAAAAGAGATTACTTTTACAGCATTTCCATTCTTCTTTAGTACCTCCAATCGCATGGACGATATTATTAGCTACGAATGGCGCACCAATGTCGGAGAAGCGGAAACTAAGAACTCGGTAACGTATCGCAGCCCAGACAACACTGTCGGTTCATCGCAAGTGTCAGTAAGCGCTTCAAACAAAAATCAAATTACCCAGGACGCCAGTAAAAATTTCTTGATAGAATTTGGAAACCAATGAAATGAATAGATTTAAGATTCAAGATTTAAGATTTAGGAATGGAGTGCTAATCCTTATTATTCTTACTTCCTACTACTTACTACCTACAGCTACTCACGTGTTGGCTCAAACCGATTATAAACTCCTGGCGCCAATTCCATTAAGCGGGGCTCAAAGTGGAGATAGCCAGACTGCTAAGGCTTCCGATTATATCAAAGGCATCTTTATGTTGGTTATAGCCATAGCCACCGGACTCGCTGTTATCATGATAATTTTCGGCGGTATCAAATATATGTCAACCGACGCCTTTGCTGGAAAGAGTGAAGCAAAAACTACCATAGAACACGCATTATGGGGACTCCTTTTAGCCATCAGTGCATGGCTCATCCTCAACACTATTAACCCTAAATTAACAACATTTAATCTAAGTGTTCCGGTACAATCGATACCAGCCAACACTAATCTTCCTGTAAGTAGTGTGGGAGGTGCGACTGGTGGTCTTGGTTTAACCCAACAACAGGCCATGAGTCAGTTTGATGCCACAAATATTGATGTCGATGGCGGAATTTCATTGGCAGGTATCAAACAAAGCACTGTAAACGAGATTGCTCGTCTCAAACTAACATGTGGTTGTGATATAACAATAACTTCAGCAACAAGCGGAGTGCATGCGCCAGGGACATTCAGTCATGCAAACGGCTACAAAGCTGACTTGAGATTAAATGATACATTGACTAGTCATATTACTGGAAATTACACCTCCCTTCTGAACAGAAGTGATGGTGCTAAAATGTATCTGGCTCCAAGCGGTGCCATTTATGCTTTGGAAAGTAATCATTGGGACATAAGCGTTCCAGGATTATAATAAAATGAAAAAGATAATTATAATTTTAATAGCAATTGTTTCTATCACTCTAGTTCTTATCTTGGGATGGTACTTTTTTGTAAATAAACAAGAAGTCCCTCTAAAAGAAGCAATAAGAAATTCATTACCCTTCGGTTCCGGAGAGGATATAACAAAACCAACGACCAACGACCAACGACCAACGACAGAGGATGGGCAACAGGCGGCCTTTGATGAATTTGGATCACCAACCGCTAAACTTTTTCGCATTTCCAATACACCGGTTGCCGGCGCAATAGCATTGACAAAAAATGGCCAGGCAATAGTTAGATACGTCGACCGAGCTACTGGTCATATTTACGACACCAATTTGGCAACCCTTGTAAAAATTAAAGTTACTAATCAAACTTTGCCTAAAATTTATGAAGCTTATTTTAGGCCAGACGGTAATGCAGTTCTCTTGAGATCTCTCAAAGATGACTCCGATGTGGTAGAAAATCGCGTTTTCACCTTGACGTCTCCCAAAAGTACTTCAACAGACAATCTTTACACTGTGTCATCTACCGCTCTGCGCGGAGATATAAGCACTATTGCTGTCGCAGGGACGGGTAACACCCTCTTTTATGCCTTGCGAGATGTTTCTTCTGTCGTATCTTCAACATTCAATGGCACGGGTTCAAAAACCCTTCTCACATCTCCTTTTAGTGACTGGCGACTGGCTATGACTGGAAATAGTTTAGTTTTACATACCAAAGCAAGTACAAATGTTTCGGGTTACGCTTATACTTTAAACACATCAAACGGAGTTCTCACAAAAATTCTTGGCCCGCTCAACGGACTCTTAGCTCTTCCAAACGCTTCTGGCAATCAAGTGCTGTATTCGTACGTAGAAAATAACGAGACAAGATTATTTGCCAAAAATCTCCAAAGTAAGGATGTCTCTGAAATATCACCTGCTACACTGGCTGAAAAGTGTGTGTGGAGTGCAAAAAATACGAATACGGTCTTCTGTGGCGCGCCGACTTATAACCCCGAAGCGGGAGAACCGGACAACTGGTACAGTGGGGTGACACATTTCTCTGACCGCATTTGGTCTTTCGATACCAGCATTGAGATTGCTAAAATCTTGGCGGAACCAAAGGAAAATCTCGGTATTGATATTGATGTGATTGAACCAAAACTTTCTCCAAATGAAGATTACCTTATCTTCGTTAACAAAACTGACCTTTCGCTCTGGGCGCTTAGACTTGAGTAGTTGTAAGTTTTCGGCGAATAAAAATTTCTTGCCCAATACTGAAAAGATTGGTGGTAAGCCAGTAGAGAGCAATGACTCCGGAAATACGGTATGAGATGAGAAAAATTATTACCGGAAAGATATATTTCATTTGAGTCTGCATACTACGGGTAAGATTGTCACTGAATGAATTTCCTTTAGGTTGGATTTGCCCTTTCGCAGAAATTTGGAATTGAAAAAAAGTAGAGATGGCGGCCAGTAGAGCAAGAAAGGAGCTCTTGGCCGTGATATCGAGGACACCGAGAAAAGTGGTATTGATGTGGTCAGGTATTGTTACAAATGAATAGAGTAGCGAAGAATTAATTTCCGGAAGGTGGATAAATATTTGGTATAGAGCGAGAATAATAGGAATCTGAATTATAATAACCAATATTCCCGAGAACGGATTAACTCCTTTCTCCTTATAGAGAGCTAGGGTCAATTTTGCCTGCTCTTCAGCCTTGTCCTTGTATTTTTCCTTTATCTTAGCCAAATCTGGGCCTATTTCATTCATTTTTACTTGAGTAAGCACCGCCTTTCTCGAAAGCGGAAAAATAATTAAACGAACCAAAACGGTCAGGAAAATGACCACGATGCCAGCGTCGATCCAGGGAAATATTTTAAACAGAAGTACTAAGATGTTATAAAGCGGGTCGAAGAAAAGGGTGTGATATAGAAAAGACATCGGTTAATTTTATACCCTTTTAAAGAGCTCCGCCAGTTCATCTACAAGACTTTTTCCCTCTACTTTTTCAGCGCCAGGTTTAGCAACAATAAAATATATTGCAGGTTTAAGATTAGAGATAAATTCACGTATGATCGGGCGAACACGTCGACGAATTCTATTTCTAATAACCGCTTTTTTAGAAATCTTTTTGGAGACAGAGATTATTACTTTTACCGTCGGAGAAGATTTGACCATTAAATAAAAATGAGTCATTATTTATAGTAAGCGGAGTCGAACTAGACAGCCAAACGCTTACGGCCTTTCCTTCGTCTAGCTCTTAATGTCCTTCTGCCAGTAGAAGTTTTTTGTCTAGAGAGGAAACCGTGAGTTCTGGCTCTTTTGCGTTTTTTCGGTTTATATGTTGTAGACATTTTTTATTAACAAGTTATAAACACATTATAAACATTTTTCGAGCTTTAAACAAGTTTTTATTCGACTTCTAAAAGATATACTATGTTACCTGGCAATTTATATGATTGACTACAAACAACTTTGGCAAAGCGTTTTGGTAGAAATAGAGTTAAGTATATCAAGCGCGAACTTTACTACCTGGTTTAAAGATACTCGTATTGTGAAAGAAGATGGCGGAGTGGTGATTCTTTCTGTTCCAAACGCTTTTGTTAAGGAGTGGCTCCTGACCAAATATCACAATACTATCCTTAAAAGTTTAAGAGGCCTCGAAAGTTCTATCCATACCGTAGAATATGTTGTAAATAAAGAGGAATCTCGTAAAAAAGAAGAACGAGTAAGTCAAGAACTTCGCACTAAAGAATTACCTTTGCCGGAAATTGCAGTCAATAAAGACGACAATTTAAATCCGCGCTACACCTTTGAGACCTTCGTTGTAGGCCCTTTCAACGAACTAGCTCATGCCGCAGCCCAAGCTGTTATTAAAAAACCAGGTATTATGTATAACCCGCTTTTTATTCATGGTTCTACCGGCCACGGTAAGACTCATTTAATCCAAGCTATTGGCAATCACATCAAGACCACTTCTCCAGGTAAAAAGGTTTATTACATGACCTCTGAACAGTTCGGGCAAGACTGCATGAATGCACTCCAAAACCAAAAAATGAACGTCTTTAAGGAAAAATACCGCAAATATGACGTCCTAATAGTCGATGATATACAATTTTTCTCAGAAAAACTGAAATTTCAGGAGGAATTATTTCATCTATTCAACACCTTATACGACAATAATAGACAAATCATTTTTTCTTCCGATAAACACCCTTACTTTATTACCGGTCTTGAAGAAAGACTCAAATCACGCCTCTCGGCCGGTATGACAGTGGACATACCCGCTCCTGACAAAGAATCAAGAATCGCTATTATTTCCGCAAAAGCATTACAACAAGGCATTTCTTTATCCGGGGAAATAATAGATTATCTAGCTCATACTATTAACGGCAACATCAGAGACCTTGAGGGAGCTATTAACACCTTACTTTGTCATGCACAGCTTAAAAATAGGGAGATAACAATGATTGATGTTAGAAATTACATAAAAAATAACGCCAAACCGAAGAAGACTGTAGCGGTTAAAGATGTCGTTAGAATTGTCTCCGACTTTTATAATATCAAGGAGGATAGTATTTATGAAAAAACGAGACATAAAGAGGTTATCAGACCCAGACAAATTATCATGTATATATTACGTGAAGACTTTAATATATCTTATCCATCAATCGGACAGAAGCTAGGTGGAAGAGACCATACCACAGTTATCCATTCATGTGAAAAAATAAAAACGAATATTAAAGAAGATCAAACATTAGTGGAGGAAGTTGGCCAAATCAGAAATTTATTAGCTGTGTAGTATTATGTGGAAAAATACTGATAATAATGTTAATAAGATGTTCAGGGGAGAGTATAAACGGGTTCATATTTTTAATCATTCTTAATATTTTATGACTTATCCTCATCTTGGCCAAAAACAAAATCCGAAACAGAGCTTATTAGAGGCATATAATAAATTGTACACATATACACAACCTTAATACTAGTAATAAATTTTATATATGAAAATAGAATGTATTAAAGAACAACTAGAAGATGCCTTGAGTAAGGCAGATAAAATTGTTAATAAAAATACCACCTTGCCGGTACTATCTGGACTTTTTTTAAGCACCAATCAAAATTCTCTTTCGATAAAAGCTACTAATCTGGATATTGGTATTTCTATTGACATACCTGTGAAGGTGAGTGAGCCGGGGATAGTAGTTGTTCCCGCTCATGTGATTTCTTCATTTATCTCTTCTTTATCGAAAGATAAAAATATTACCATTAATACTAAAAACCAAGTGCTTGAAGTAAAAACTTCCGCCACTAAAACTATTATTAAAACTCTTCCAAGTGAAGATTTTCCGATTGTTCCGGAAATAAGTGATGATAAAACTTTTTTAATACCTGCCAGAGATTTTATTTTTGGCATAAAGTCGGTTATCTACGCGGCCTCGGTAGGCAGTATCAAGCCGGAATTGTCATCCATTTCTATAACTCACGAAGGAGAGTTTTTGGTTTTTGCCGCTACAGATTCGTTTAGATTAGCAGAGAAGAAAATAAGAGTAAGACAAGTCCCGCATTTCAAACAAATTCTAGTCCCACAGAAGAATGCTATGGAAATAATAAAAATTTTTGATAGAGGCGAAGAAGAAATCTCGATTTCTATAGAGGAGCATCAAATGGCTCTGCGTTCACAAAATGTTTACCTGACCTCACGTATAATCGAAGGGACTTTTCCCGACTACAAACAAATTATTCCTAAAGAAATTACCTCTAAAGCCGTATTACTTAAGCAAGATCTGACAAATTCACTCAAGACCAGTCTAGTTTTCTCTGATGTTTTTAATCAACTTACTTTAAAATTATCTCCCGAGGCCAAAAATTTTGAAATTGAATCAAAGAATTCTACCGTAGGTGAGAGTGTTTATATTGTTGAGGCCGTGCTCGAAGGAGACGATATCTCTATTAATGTTAATCATCGTTATTTTACAGACTGTTTTCAATCCATTGCTACTGACAGTGTTTCTCTTAGTTTCAGTGGTCAATCCAAGCCAATCATTGTTCAAGGAGTGGGAGATACCAGTTTTCTCTATCTTGTGATGCCCATGAATCAGTCGTAAATCTAAATACTCGATTTGTTAGAGAGTGTCCAAAGTTCCACACCATACTCCCAATTATTGAATTGGGGATCATTTGACGGATTTTGAGGTATAGGGCCACGAGGGTCATTTTTATCTATCCAATAAAGAATGGAGTGCGGTTCGCTTCCCATCTCACCTTTTAGAATGGGTTTAAGAAGAGACGGGTCCTCTGGCTCCGGCCGGGAAAATGATTCAAGAGCCAGAGACGGTAAAACTTTATCCATAAGTTCTCGCCACAACGGCGAGACAATCAATCCAGCCACCTTTTTCTCCATCGGAGAACTATCGTTGTTTCCAACCCAGGCGCCGATAATAATATTGGGAGTATATCCCAGAATCCAGGCATCTTTATAATCATTGGAAGTGCCGGTCTTAACCGCCACGTCTCTTGAAGCCACGTACAAGGTCGAATTAGCGCCGTAAGCGGGGGTACGTGCCGTGTTGTCCGATAAGATGCTGGAAATAGTGCGGGCAGTTTCGGCTGGAAGTACTCGGCTAGGGGACACGACGTATCTATCTACAATATTACCGTCGGCATCTTCTACCCAAAGTATAGGATTATAGGGATTGCGCACGCCGTCATTGGCAAAAACAGAATAAGCGGATGTTATATCTAAGAGTGATACAGCCCCGCCACCCAAGACCAAGGACAAGCCATAAGCGTCAAGCTCGGTCAAACTCTCGATGCCCATACTTTTGGCTAGATCAATCGAATTCTTAACCCCAGCAAGATAAAGCGCTTCCACAGCTGGAATGTTAACCGACTGTGCCAAAGCATCTCTAATAATTATCGGACCGCGGAAACGGTCATCATAGTTGCCTGGCGAATAACATATATCGTCAGTCGTAAAATTATCTGGTGGGCAAGTGGGGGAAAATTGAATAGGGGTGTCGAAGAGCACAGTTTTATCGGTATATCCTTTGTTGAAAAGGACAGAGTAAACAAATGGTTTGAATGTTGAGCCGGGTTGCCGGTGCCCGAGGGCGACATTGAAGTTTCCGTCAATCTCTTGATCAAAATAATCTCTTGAGCCGACCATAGCCAAGATATCTCCGGTCTTTGGATCTATCACCACAATAGCGTTGTTCTCACCGTTAAAATTTGTTTTATTGATGTAGCCATATTTTTTAGCTACGGCCTCGGCTTCCTGTTGAATCGAGTAATCTAGAGTGGTAATAACCTTGAAACCGCTGTTGGTAAGCGTGTCCTCACCATATTTTTTAACTAGATGGTCGATGACGAAGAAGATAAAGTGCGGAGCTTTGATACTGCCAGTATTCTGTCTGGGCTTGAATTCCACTTTTTCGTTTACTGCAGCCACTAGTTCGTCTTCCGAGATGAATTTATTGGCGAGCATTTCTTGGAGCACTAAATTTTTTCTTGCTTCCAACTCATCTCGGTTGGGACCGTAAGGAGAATAATAGGTCGGCGCTTTTGGTAAAGAAGCGAGATATGCCGACTCAGCCAAAGTAAGTTCATAAGCGGCTTTGCCGAAGAAGTTTTGTGCCGCTTCCCCGATGCCGTAAGTGGTTCCACCATAAGAAATTTCATTTAAATAGAGTGATAAAATTTCATCTTTAGTCAGCACTTTCTCTAGTTTGATTGCTAAAATTAATTCTTTTAATTTTCTGGTGGGGGTCTTATCTTTAGTGAGAATAGAATTTTTGACTACTTGTTGAGTGATAGTTGAACCACCTTGGCTGAAAGATAGAGTAGTCAGATTTACGAGCACCGCTCTTAGAAATGAAGAAAATTCGAATCCATCATGCGAGTAAAAATTTTTATCCTCAATAGCCAGAGTCGCCATTTTGACATAAGGGGAAATATCTGTAAAAGGCGCAAAAGTTCTTCTTGTATCGCGTGAAGTGTCATAGAGCAAGATTTCTCCGGTACGGTCGTAGATCTTGGTGGACTGGTCGATTCTGCGTTCGGAGATATCTTCGAGAGCCGGAATACGCAACGATGCCACCCACAAGATAGATATGCCCGATGTAAACAGAACTATGGCCGTAATGGCCAAAAGGTAGTTGGGATGACGGAGTTTTTTAATCATTTTTGCGCCAGAAAGCTCATTTTAACATATGTTAATATACTTTCATGGATAAAAACGTAGAGGAACTGCTGACTCGCGGGGTTGTAGAAGTGATTGATAAAAAGCACCTCGAGGAGAAACTAGATTCGGGTAAACAATTAAGGGTTAAACTTGGTATTGACCCCACGAGTCCAAATATTCACATAGGCAGAGCTGTTCAACTTTGGAAGCTAAGAGCCTTTCAAGATCTTGGGCATACAGCTGTTTTCATAGTCGGTGATTTTACGGGTATTGTCGGTGATTCTTCGGATAAAGAATCTGAACGCCCGATGCTTACCGAAGAGCAGATAAAAACTAACATGAGAGATTACTTAAATCAGGCTTTCAAAATTTTAGATTCTAAAAAAACGGAAACACACTACAACTCCGAGTGGCTTTCGAAACTTGGCTATTTGGAAATTAGCAAGATGGCAAGCCTTTTTAGTCTTCATGAGTTCGAATCTAGAGAGGTAATTGCCAGACGGCTCAAGACTGGCCAGCGAATATCTGCCCAAGAAATGTTCTATCCGCTTATGCAAGGCTATGATTCAGTTGCTATTCGGGCTGATGTAGAACTTGGAGGAACGGATCAGCGTTACAATCTTCTGGCTGGGCGGCGCATTCAGCCGCTCTACAATCAAGAGCCCCAAGACATCATGATGATGGATATATTGGAAGGAACTGACGGTCGCAAGATGAGCTCATCTTGGGGGAATGTTATCAATATTACGGACAAGCCAGATGATATGTTTGGGAAAATAATGTCAGTTAAGGATGAACTGGTTACTAAATATTTTGAGCTATGCACTCAAGTACAGATGGGAGAAATAGCAGAGACAATGAAGATCCACCCAAAAGAGGCAAAAATGCGTTTAGCATTTGAGATCACAAAACTCTATCACAGTGAAGGGGATGCTAAGCAAGCTCAAGAGAATTTCGAAGAAACTTTTTCCAAGGGTGGCATACCAAAAGAAATTGAGACAGTAAAAGTAAACAAAGACACTCCGCTGGTTGAGGTTCTGCTCAAACAGGGGTTAGTTTCTTCTAAAACGGAATTCAATCGGTTAAATAAGGAAGGGGCGATTAAAGAAATAGAAAACGGTGTTTACCGCATTGGCAAACACCGTTTTCTGCGTATCAAGGTTATCTAAATAGGATTAACGTCATCGAACGGCTCCTCGTCTTCCTCCTCCTCTTCTGCCAGTTCCTCGACACTTTCTGGCTCTTCATCTAACACATCTCCACTTTTTTCAATATCTGGAGGAAGTTTAATATCGAGATCGTCTTCGTCTTTAAGAATATCGTCTTCCATAGTGCAAATAATCTAATTATTTCTAATAAAAATGCCCAGGTTTTTAAAAGGCATTTTTCGAATGCACTTATTTGTATCAGATACCCTTTTTCGTTGCAAGGTGAGTTATACCCAGGGCGATTGCGTCTATTTCGTCATCGAGTCTTTTAGAGGATTTTTCGGGCAGATTGACGAGTTTCTTGACCATAGTTGCCATCTGAATCTTGTTTGCTTTACCATAACCTGTAACTGCCATCTTCACTGTTTGCGGGCTGTATTCATAAATCTTAAGTCCGGCTAAGGAAGCTTCATATAAAATAACTCCTCGCGCCTCCGAAACTTTAAATGCCGTGCTAGTGTTTTGATTAAAAAATAAATTCTCGATAGCTAGAGTTTGGGGCTTCCATTTTTTAATCACTGCTTTTACAGATTGACCAATATTAAGCAGGCGCTTATCATGTGGCAGTTTGCGGTCAGTTTCAATGCAATAAGAATACAAAATCTCGTTATTATCTAAAACAGCAACCCCAATTCTATCGAAGCCTGGGTCAATGGCGATAACTCTATTCCGCATTTGTATAGACTTCCTGAACTTCATCATTATCTTCGAGTTCTTCTATTAATGCTCCCAGAATTTTTTCATCTTCTTTCGACAGAGTAATAGTTGTGTTTGGTTTATACTCGTCCTGCTCTTTAGTAAATGCCCAAGTAGCCGAGCCAGGGGTAGCAAGGGAAAAACCGTGTTTAGAGAGAATAAATTTAACTTCCTGCGCCGCCTTGTTTCTGTTGTCGGTCAGAGTTTCTATTATCAGAGCCGAACCACCCGGGCCGTAAGTCTCATAAGTAATACTCTCAAGCGCCTCGGCGTCCGAGCCCGCGCCTTTTTTGACTGCGCGTTCGATATTATCCGCTGGCATGTTATATTCCCGTGCTTTGTCTATGGTCGCGCGCAGAAGAGGGGAAGTGGCATCACCCTTCACTTGTCTAGAAGCCGTGGAAATTAATTTTGCCATTTTGGAAAAAATCTTCGACTTGGCCGCGTCTGTCACCGCTTTTTTATTTTTAATTTTAGACCACTTGTTGTGTCCGCTCATAATAATTTCTTTTGAAGATTGGCCGGAGGCTTTTTCTTGAGATGCTCATATGCATGAGCAGTTAAAGCGCGACCGCGCGCAGTGCGCTCGATAAATCCGAGTTGCAAAAGATAGGGTTCGTTAAACTCTTCTATAGTTGCCTCTTCTTCCGAGAGCGCGGCCGCTAAAGTCGAGAGTCCGACTGGCCCGCCGGCAAATTTTTCCGCAATGACCTCCAAAAGTTTTCTATCAGAAGGAGAAAGTCCTTTCTCATCAACACCCAAAAGTTTCAAAGAGAGTTCTACCGTTTCCCGATTAAGTGGCCTACCTTCCACTTGGGCGAGGTCGCGAGCGCGTTTGAGGAAGTAGTTGGCGGTGCGTGGAGTAAAACGCGAGCGCTTGGCAATTTCTTTCTCGGCATTATCTTCTATTTTGACCCCGATAATTTTGGCCGACCGGCGCAAAATTTCCGCAATCTCATCTTCATTATAGAATTCCAGACGGAAGACTCCTCCAGAAAAGCGTGAGCGCAGAGGCGAAGAAATCATGGCTACGCGCGTGGTAGCCGCGAGTAAGGTGAAAGCGGGCAGTTCAAGTTGAATGGTTCGTGCCGACGGACCCTTGCCGATGATGATGTCGAGTACTCCAGATTCCATGGCGGGATAAAGTACTTCCTCAATCGATTTATTGAGGCGATGAATCTCGTCTATGAAGAGAACGTCGCCCGCCGAGAGGTTGGTTAGTATGGAAGCAAGGTCGCCGATCCTCTCTATAGCCGGTCCGGAAGTTATCTTAATTGCTCGACCAGTTTCTTTGGCCATCAAGTGAGCAAGAGTGGTCTTACCAAGACCGGGAGGACCGTAGAACAAGACATGTTCCGGAGGAACACCGCGTTCCGTGGCTGCTTGAATGAGAATTTTAAGGTTGTCTTTAACCGCTTTCTGACCTACATAATCCTGCCAGCTTGAAGGTCTAAGTTCGTTGTCTAAGAATGAGACATATCCGCTCTCTTCCGGTGTATTTTTTTCTTTAGCTTCTCTAATCTTTTTATTCTTTTGACTTGACATAAAAAATATTATGTGCTAGACTATCGATGAAGTAATTAGTTCTTGTCCAGACCATAAATCTCTAAGCAACGTGCCTTTCGAGGCATTTGGACTTTTCTCTAAGGACGCTCTTGGTACTCCTTGCCCCGCCTTGGCGGAGTAAAGTTTCTGAGGCCATCCTTAAAAGATTCGTTTAGCTTTTGGTGCATTCTAAAAGTGTTGCTTAGAGATTTATGCACTGGATCTGCCTCTCATTATTCATTTTACCACTCTTAGTACAACTCTGCGCACGGTTTCTACGACACATTTGACAAATCAACAACTCGGTCGAGCTCTTCAAGCGTGGTAATGCCCGAAAGTACCTTAATCACGCCATCCTCAACCAGAGTCAAAAGTTTCTGACCCTTGGCCGCCTCGCGAATATCCCGCTCAGAAGGGTTTATAATAACCGCTTTCTCTATATTGGTGTCAACGAGAATAGCTTCATAAATACCGATTCGGCCTTTAAATCCGAGATTGTTGCACTCCGGACAACCAATCGCAGTCCAGAGATGTTTTCTTTGGACGCCTTCGAGATAAATCGGGTCTGGGACGTTAGCCAGCACTTTCTCAATAGTTTCTTTGTTTGCCCCCTCAAGAGGAATTTCTTTCTTGCATTTCGGGCAGAGGGTGCGTACTAGTCGTTGGGCTATCGAGACATTCAGAGCCGAACTGATCACTTTAGGATTGATGCCTAAATCAAGGAGCCGCGGAAAAGAGCCAGCGGCATTATTAGTGTGAAGTGTCGAGAACACTAAGTGGCCGGTCAAAGCCGCGTTGACGGCCACGGCGGCAGTTTCGTTGTCGCGGATCTCTCCAACCATAATCACATCCGGGTCCTGGCGCAGAGCGCTGCGCAGGCCCTCGGCGAAAGAGTATCCTTTCTCCACTTCCGCCTGCGTTTGGACTATACCTTCGAGGTGATACTCAATCGGATTTTCAATGGTAACCACCTTGATATCCGGCTTGTAGATTTGTTTTAAGAATGCGTAGAGGGTGGTAGTCTTACCGGAACCGGTTGGGCCGGTAGTAAGAATCATCCCGTTAGGCTTCCTGATTTCTTTCTCAAGTATTTCAAGCAGGCGCGGATGGATTCCGAGACTTTCGAGTTCTACGGATATGGCATTTGGATTAAGTACTCGGAGTACTACTGATTCACCATAAGGACCGGGCAAGAGTGAAGTGCGCACCTCAATCTCGATGTCGGCAAGTTTGATGGAGAAGCGACCGTCTTGTGCCTTCTCTTTGACATTGAGTTTTAGTTCGCTTATCAGTTTGATGCGGGAGAGTAAAAGTTCGAATGTTTCGGAATCAAAGTGCAAAATATCGGTCAAGATACCATCGAGCCGATAACGCAGGCGCAAGTCCTTATCTTCCGGCTCAAGGTGAATATCGGACGCTTGAAGACTGATAGCTCCGGCTAGAATGATTTCTAAAATTTTTGAGATACGGTAGGCGCGTTTCAAAGAGAGCACCCCTTCGATCAATTTTTTAACATCTTCAAGTGAGTTAACTTTCTTGGTGACCTCAAGAATTTCTTCGTTCGAAATATCAAGGGCGCCTGACTTGGTTTCAAATGAATATGAAAGATCCTTGTATCTTTCCCAGACCTTACCGAGACTCTGGTGCGAGACCATGAAGATTTCCGGTATATAACCGCGGCGCTTCAGGTCCTCAATAGCCGCCACCGTCTTTTCATTTTTGGGTGAGAGGACCGCCACATCAATTTTTTTGTCCGTAGCGTTGAAGACCGCGATTTCAGCCGCTCGCGCGTCAACTTCTTTGATAACGCGCAGGGCGTCGATGTTTATAGGGTGTGTCGATAAATCAAGATAGGGAACGCCATGATAACCGGATAGGGTGGAAGCAAGTTCCTCCTCCTCTTTCTTGCGAAGGGCACTCACGCGTTCGTCCTGCTTTTCTTCATCAAAGATGACCATGTCTACATTCTATAGCTTCTAGCTTCTAGGTGCTAGTTTCTAGCTTAAAAATAGGGCTATTTTAACCACTTGACTTTATGATATAAACTATGTTATAATGGCAACAGAGGTGGATTATGAAGAAGCTCTTTGTCGCGCTTATTGTTGCAGTTGCGGTGAGCGGCTGTGCGACCATTCGTATGCCCGACGGTACGACACAGAGGTACGTGATGTACCAAGTCGGGGTGGTGGTGCGCGTGGTAAATAACTGCGCCCCACTTCTAGACGTGGAGCGAGTTGGTGGGGTGATGGTGAAAGGTTTACCATACGGAGAAGCGGCCAGCGTACCGTTGGTTTCAGCGCCTTTCGGCGGGAATAACCGCCGAATGCCCCTCATGGTCAGGGGGTACACCGATAAAAACGAGTACCTCGGTT
>MHVR01000002.1:0-12868 GCA_001825315.1 Candidatus Zambryskibacteria bacterium RIFCSPHIGHO2_02_FULL_43_14 | reverse complement strand
ACGAGTACCTCGGTTCGGCGACGCGAGAATTCTACGTGAATCCTTACGAGGGTTCACGGGAGGATGTCTGGGAGGTAAACCGGCTCACCCTCCCCGGCGGTCGCGGTGGTTGTCAGTAGTGAGCGCGAAGGGTGGGGCGACTCGTTCGCTCCGCCCTTTTTCATTTCCAAAATGCTAAAATGCCCTCATGAATTATCTCTCCAAGAGTCTTGAGGAAACCAATAAAATTGCAGGTGATTTTTTAAATAGTCTTGGTCTGAAAGATCAAGCCACGGTAATGGCCTTACAAGGAGACTTGGGGGCTGGTAAAACTGCTTTCGCGCAGGAGGTTGGAAAAATTCTGGGAGTGGCGGAAAATATGCACAGCCCCACTTTTGTCATAGAAAAAATTTACGAGATAGATTTTAAACATTTCAAACGTCTGATACACGTTGACGCGTATCGGCTGGAGAAAGAATCAGAACTGCTTCACTTAGGTTGGGAAGATTTAATCAAAGAACCGGAAAATCTCGTTTTGATAGAATGGCCGGAAAACGTGGCCGGAATAATTCCGGAGGATGCGAGAAAAATTTCTTTTAAATTTATTGACAACACAACTCGCGAAATCTCCTTCGACGAAGCTCAGGATAAAGAAATATGAAAAAATTAATCCTCTTTGACGCTCACGCTATCATTCACCGCGCTTACCACGCGCTTCCAGAATTTGCGACCTCATCGGGAGAGCCGACCGGGGCACTCTACGGCCTTACAGCCATGCTTATCAAGATTATAGATGAGCTTAAACCGAATTTCTTGGTTGCTTGTTTCGATCTGCCCGGACCTACTCATAGGCACATTGCCTATGAGACCTATAAATCCGGCCGTGCCAAGACAGATGACAATTTGGTGCTTCAGCTTGAACGCGCTAAAGATATTTTTACCGCTTTCGGTATCCCGATTTACTCTCACCCGGGCTTTGAGGCAGACGATATTATCGGCACCATTGTCCATGATTTGAAAAAGAATAAAGATATCGAAATTATCATTGCTTCCGGAGATATGGATGCCTTACAGCTTGTGAGTGGCACAAAGGTGCAAGTCTATACTTTGAAAAAAGGTATTAACGATACCATTCTATATGACGAGAAAAAAGTAATTGGGCGTTTCGGTTTCCCGCCGGAGCTTCTGGTGGACTACAAAGGTTTGCGCGGGGATCCCTCGGACAATATTATCGGAGTGAAGGGCATTGGAGAGAAAACTGCCACTTCGCTTATCATCACTTTCGGTACCGTGGAAGATATCTATAAGGCGCTCAAGAAGAAAGACGATACTTATAAAAAGGCTGGCATCAACGAACGCATTAAAAATATTTTGTTAGAAAACGAGGAAGAAGCGCTCTTCTCGAAAACTTTAGCCATTATCCGCACGGATGCGCCTGTCAACTTCGTTCTCCCACCGGAATGGAAGAAAAACCTGAATCTGGATAAATTGTTAAATCTTTTCCAAGATCTTGAGTTCAGAACTATGGGAGAAAGGGTAAAAAATTTCTTAAAAATCAAGCAAAATAACAACTTGGAGGCTGAGCCTCCAAGCGGGGAAGTTAAGGGGCTTTGCTTGGCGCTATGGGTCATAGATTCGAATATGACAAATCCTACTCTCGAAGATGTTATGCGCTTCACCCGGGCTAAGAATGTGAAAGAGGCTAAAACAATAATTGAAAAGGAGCTTGATAAACGTAAAGTGAGATATGTGTTCGAAAAAATTGAGAAGCCCATTATGAAAGTGGTCGAACAAATGAATGATAGAGGAATCAAGATAGATAAAAAAGTTTTGAAGGATCTTTCTTTAAAATATCACAAAGAATTGACGCGTCTTGAACAGTCGATTTGGAAAGAGGCTGGAAAAGAATTCAACATCAACTCACCCAAAGTGCTTTCCGATATACTCTTCAGTAAACTGCAACTGGCCGAAAAGCATCAGAAGAAGACTCCCACAGGAGCGCTCTCTACCAAGGAATCAGAATTGGAAAAACTTCGAGGCAAACATCCGATTATTGCTTTAGTGCTCGAATATCGCGAGCTCTCTAAACTTCTTTCGACTTACATTGATGCTATTCCACCTCTTTTGGATAAGAACTCACGCTTGCACTCTACTTTTCTTCAGGCGGGCACTACTACTGGTCGTATGGCTTCTAATAACCCCAATCTTCAGAATATTCCCAATAAAACTGTTCTTGGCCGAGTTATACGCAATGCTTTTGTAGCAGAGGAAGGATTCAAACTCGTTTCTTTTGATTACTCACAGGTTGAACTGCGAATTGCGGCCATTCTCTCGCGGGATAAGAAACTTATTGAAATATTCAAGAATGGAGAAGACATTCATGCTGGCGTGGCCATGCGCGTTTTCAAGGTTCCAAAGGAATTAGTGGACAAAAGTATGCGCACCAAAGCCAAGACCATTAATTTTGGTATTCTCTACGGTATGGGAGTCAACGCTCTCAAAGCTAATTTGGGTGTTGACCGCAAAGAGGCGCAGGAATTCTATAATAAATATTTCGAAACTTTCACTGATCTGGCTGCATATCTGGATAAGGTAAAGCATGAAGCCGAACAGAAAGGATATACTGAAACTATCTTTGGTAGAAGGCGCTACTTTGCAGGATTTAAATCACCCTTATCATATGTGCGTGCGCAAGCCGAGAGGATGGCTATCAATGCGCCAATACAAGGTACTCAAGCTGACATTATCAAAATTGCTATGAGAAAAATTGATGAGCACATAAAGTTAGAAAAACATGAGAGTGATATACATCTGATTCTACAAGTACATGACGAATTGATTTATGAGGTAAAAAATTTTCTGGTCGAAGAAACTGCCGGACATTTTAAGAAAATTATGGAAAATATATTGCCGGAAAAAGAAACTTTTGGTGTGTCTATTATTGCTGATGTCTCGGTGGGTGATAATTGGGGGGAGATGCAGAGGTTAGAGATTTAGGATTTATGATTTAGGATTTAAGATTTATGAATGAAGAATACTATCACAAAGATATCTTTGGCACGGTAGTTGATGTCAATCTCGGGGCAGTCGAGAAGGAAGAAGAACGACCACTTTTTGACAAAAAGGGGAGAGAGTTCAATATTTTTGCCCTCACCGATGCTCTTGGTGAGAGAAAGAAAAAGGAAACATGGATTCTATACCAAAAGGCGCTAAGTGCCGGACTCTCGGCTGAAGAAATTTTTTTCAAGATTGTCTGGCAGGTTAAGTCTATGCTCATAGCGGCAAGAACGAAAAATGTCGAGGAAACAGACATGAAGCCGTTTCCTTATTCAAAAGCGAAATCTTTCTTAAAAAATTTTAAGCTCGAAGAACTCGAAAAATTCTCAGAAAATCTAGTTATCGGTTATCACCAAGCTCGGCGTGGAGAAAGGGAGATAGAAACGCTTGTAGAGAAGATACTTTTGAAACTCTAGTCCCCCCAGGAGGAATCGAACCTCCATCAGCGGATTAAAAGTCCGTTGCTCTACCACTGAGCTATGGGGGGTGCGGCTTAAAAATATATGATTTAAAGCGGGATGTCTATGGCGTAAGCGCCGGCGCCGGTCAGGAGAAGAGAGAGAGAAATGGTAAAAATAAGTATATAAAAGACTATATCGCGTTTTAGAATCTCGCGCGCCTGCCATTCGACATAAAGTTCGATGCCGGAGAAGATGACAAAAACCAGAGCCGCTACTTGTGTCCAGAGGCCAATCAAAAGGAGAGCTCCGCCGATCATCTGAAGGAGAGCATAGATAGATAGAAATAAGTCCGCGGGACGCAGGCCGAGCGTCTCAAAAGAAGCAAGCCACCCCTCTTTCTCGCCACGGAATTTCAAGAATCCTAGGTCGATAAATATCAGGCCTATTACGATGCGCAAGATAAAAGGACCGAGCATGGAGTACATCAAAAAGTCTGGAAATGGATTAAGCATAAATCTATGATAACACAAACAAGGCGATACCTGTCGCAACAGAGACATTCAGTGACTCCTTGCTTCCCAACATAGGTATTTCTGCTACTGCATCTGATGCATCTAGAATCTCTTTTGATACTCCGGTAACTTCGTTACCGACAATAATCGCAAACTTATTTGGTTTCGACAGACTTTTCAAATCTCTTGCGTCGGAGGTTTGTTCAAGGGAAATAATTTTGAACCCTTGCGATTTTAATTCCTCGACCACCTTACCAATATCTTGCTGATGTTCCCAATCCATTGAATCTTCCGTCCCCAATGAAACTTTGGCAAAATCCGCGCGCTTTCTACCAAAGCGGTCTAAAGGAGCAGGGGTAGTACCGATTAGAATTATTTTAGAAACACCAAATCCATCGGCTGTGCGGAAAATAGATCCAACGTTCTCCACACTTCGAATGTTTTCGAGAATCAAGACGCTGGTCATGTTAAGCTAGATTCATGGAAACAAGGATAATTAAAGATACCATAAGTAAAGAAGAGCTTAAGGCTTTGGCGCACGAACAATATGGGGATATTATCAAAGTTGCTGTGGACGTGACGCAAGAAATTATGGGCGTTGGCGGAGAGTTGCATATCGATATCCAATCTCTTTTGATTGAACAGGAAAATTCTCAAGGACAAGATACTTGGGGTATAAACTTATATCTGGAAAAGACGGGAGACGAATTTATCGAATTTGATTCCATGATTAATCTTAAGCCTCTGCTTGGCAACAAAACACGTGGTGTCGAAAGTTTAGAGGTCCAGAATAAAATTCGAGAGATTGTGGGCAAGTTGGTCAAATAGTTCGATAAACTCACTACAAGTAAAATGTCTGGCATGTCAAAAGAAAGATGGTTAACGCTCTCTTTGGCCGAACAGTTTAGCAATATCGGTAGTGAAGTCGGTCGAGCGGCCAAATGGCAAGGCAAGGACGAGAAATCTTTCTGGGGAGCTGTCACGCGGGCCATAGAACTTTTCGACCTAACGCAGATGGATGGTAGATGGAAGAATCGCCGGTCGGAAATTGATCGAGCGAGAGAGGTTTTTGCCGATGCGGTGCTTGGAGGTAGAGAATACAAAAGCAGTTTAGTGGATATTGAACGCTACTTCATGCAATTTGCTCTTCTGGCACAGCGAAGATTTATTTAAAAAGCTTTTGGTGTACTGGGCAAAAGTGGGCGCTTCGTCCGCCTATTCTCATCTTCTCAAGAACACCAGAACAACCTTTCTTGGAACATTTAGTTCTATGCTTCTGATAAGCGCGGTGGTGGTCTTGGAATTTGCCTCTTCTTCCTTTGATATTGCGGTAGTCGGACATCGAATCTCCGCCGAAATTTATACCTTTTTTCAAAGTTTCTTTAGTGGCTTTGAACATGGCTCGAAGATGTTTCTCCGGAATGCGATTGATGTGTGATAGAGGATGAACTCCGGCGCGCCAGAGAATTTCATCGGAGTAGATATTTCCGATACCGGAAATCAAACTCTGGTCCATCAAAACCTGTTTAATTTTTCCCCCCGGCCTCTTTTTAAGCTGTAAGCTAAAATCTTTAAGCTGAAAGCTTGGGTCTAGTGGTTCTGGACCTAAATGTTTAAGATGGAGAGATTTCTCTAAATCAACAGTTTTGACCAGTGTCACTTTGGCAAACTTGCGCATATCTGAAAGAACCAAGTGCTTCTTGTTGTCTAGAGTAAAGTCTAGACGAGAGAAAGGGTAGTTGAGCTTGTCATAAACAAAATGACCGGTCATTTTCATATGGATGAGAATAGTTTCTCCACCCGAGAGATGAATTAAGATATTCTTGGCTCTTCGTTCCGCTCTCAATATTTTCTGGCCGGTTACTTTTTTTCTAAAGATTTTAAAATATTTTGGATTCTTGATTTCTTCTTTATTTTTATAAAATGGGCTGTTGTAAGTAGTGGAGATATCCACAATCTTCTTATCTTTTATGGTGCGATTGAGACCGTTAACGGTGGTCTGGACTTCTGGCAGTTCGGGCATATTAATAGTAGATAGTATGTAGTAAACAGTAGACAGAGGCAATTTCTGCGCATGCGCTTGACACCAAATACCATCTGTATATACTTATGGTATATGAAGATGCAAGTAAATATTAAAATAGATAACGCGGTTAAAAAACAGGCTCAGAAAAGAGCCAGTGACTTGGGACTTTCTTTAAGCTCGGTTATAAATGCTACCCTTAAACAGTTCGCTCGCACCGGAGAACTCGTTCTCTCTTCTGGCCCTATGCCAACTCCGTATTTGGAAAAGTTAGTAATCGAGGCTAGAAAAGAGTATGAGAAAGGCAAGACTTCGGGACCGTTTGATAACGTAAGGGAATTGATGGATCACTTGAGTAAGTAGTCATGATAGTTACTACAACGAGGAAGTTCGACAAAAAATTCAGAAAACAATCAATACAGATTAAGACGGCATTCAAGAACCGAGTCGAAATTTTTCTTAAAAATAGCGATGACCCCATCCTAAAGATTCATAGATTGTCTGGAAAATTAAGAGACCTATGGAGCTTTAATGTTACTGGAGATGTCAGGGTGGTATTCGATAGAAGCCGTAGGGAGATAGCAATATTTGTCGATATCGGCACCCATAGTGAACTGTACTCATAATGGCACTAGCTTTTAACTTCTAGCTGCTAGTTTTTGATACAATTAGCAAATGGGGGAAGCATATATTGAGAGAGGAAAGGTAATCGAGGCAGATAGCCGATTTAAACATGTTATGGCTGTTACTCTTGATCCAAAATCTAACTACAAGGAGGGTGTCCTTCGCTGTATAACTAGTCGCTCTGGGGATCTATCTTTTCATGGAAATATTGATAGAAGTGAACTTCACAAAATTTCTGGAGAATCTTTGGAAAAATTTATAATAGGCGAAAAATTAAATCTTAAAAATGAAGATAGAATAACCCAAGAGTTAAACGGGGAAGATTTAGATCTTCTAGGGCTTGAAGATCCAGATATATTTATAGATGAGAGAACAGGCCTCGCCCATTTATATTTCACAATGCCTTTTCGTAACAAAAAGTTTGAGGACAAATCTTTAACTTATCTTGGACATGCTGTTGGCACAGATTTAGATTCTCTGGAAATGACAAACCCTGTACTTATGGTAGATAAATTAGGGGATGGGGCCAAGGAAGTGTCTATTGCCCCAGCGAACTCAAAAGGATATAGACTTAATTTAGTTGAATCGAGTAAGAAAGAATCTGATTTTGTATACTCTGTCGTTAGAGTAGTCATTGCGCATAATATGGGAGAACCTTGGGAATATGGCGAGATAGCTTTTCATCCAGCGGAACATGAATTACCCTGGATTGCTGGACATGCATCACCGGGACCACTTTTACCAAAGAGTTTTATAGATGTCGGAGAAGGAAAACTACTTGGAATAATAAACGGGTGCGAAGCAAATCAGAAAGTTGGAAATGAAATTAAATATGGTGATTTTTCTGTAGGATTGTTTGTTTATGATTATGAAAATGGCAAAATAGATTGGGTTTCGTCCGAACCATTTATTCAAGATAGTGAGGCGGGAAAGGGTGGAGGCAGGGCAATTACATTTGCTAGTCAGTTTGTGGAAACTGGGTCTGGAGAAGGTATTTTATACGCTCACGTAGATGATTCATTTGTACGATCATATACTCTAAACGCAGAAGGAATCATAAAATTATTGCCTAGCTTCTAGTAGATAAAAGTTTCAACGCGGCTTTGACGCGTTCACTTGCTCCTTCCGTTTCTTTGGGCACTTTCTTGAGGGCTTCGCGGGCGTCGCGTTCGGTGTATCCGAGAGAGACTAAAGCTTCGAGGGCATCGCCCTCGGAACGCATATCCACACCTTTGTCTTCTTTGGTAATTTTCAATTTATTTCTAAGTTCTAGCACGATTTTCTCGGCATTTTTCTTGCCAATACCGGAGACTCGCGTCAGATAGGTCGTGTCTTCACTTGCCACCGCTTGCCGAAGCGTTGCAGGAGTGGCAACGTTTAAGATGCTTAGAGCACTTTTCGGGCCAATACCGGATATAGTGATAAGAAGTTCGAAAGTATCTAAAGTTTCTTTATCCAAGAAGCCGAAGAGTTCGAGAGAAGTTTCTCTAACTACAAGATGTGTCCAAAGGAAGATAGTGGAGTCTGGTACAGCTTCTAGCGCGGTTTCGGTAGTGACCAAAACTTTGTAGCCGACGCCTCTGACATCTATCACTATGGTGTTTAAGTCCTTGTGCTTTATGGTACCTTCGAGACTTGATATCATATGCGCTCTAGTGTAGCATCTCTCAAATGGCAATAACACGAGGAGCTAAAAAGGCCCACCGAAGCTCGATCCGCAAGCGGGTGTTTAATCTACGTCGCAAAGATAAGGTCTCCAAGACTATCAAGTCTCTCAAAAAATTAGTAGCTTCTGGTAATGAAAAAGAGGCCCAGATGATGATGCGTGAGGTCCAAAGCGCACTCGACAAGGCGGTCAAGGCGAAGACTTTGAAGAAAAATACCGCTGCTCGCAAGAAGTCCCGCCTTTCAAAACTGATTAAAAAGCTTTAAGCTTTAGTTGTTTCTCGTTCGCTCCCATCGTTCAATGGATAGGACATAACTTTGCGGAAGTTAAAATGGAGGTCCGATTCCTCCTGGGAGCACTACGTTTTTATTAGAAACCTAAGTATTCGAGAAGTCTCTCAACGAAGGGTAAAGAATGGAATTCTTCTGGCATAGAGTGCAGAAGTTTTTCATGGAGTTGTTCCGTGTCGGCCTCATCGCCGAGCGGGATGATGATTAGAGGCATGAATATTTTCCCAGACCGTAAAATAATTTTTTTGTGCGGGTGCTCGATATCTATCCAGAATGACTCTAGAGTAGAATAGGGATAGCGAATCTTGCCTTTAGTGATACCCTTTTCATCTATGATTATATGGAGGGTGTCGGGTGGACGACTGGCAAAGAGCGAAAGCGCGAAAGCACCAATGAGTATCAAAATGCCTAAAATGATATTGCCGAAAATGATAGCCGCGATAGCTATAGAAACAGCGATAATGCCCACTGCCCAAAACCAGTCTGGACTTCTTTCTTTGTGTTCATACTCGTGAGCATCCCACTCTATTTTGAAAGATGACTGTGGCATCCCGTTAGAAATTTAAACTGATAACGTTCATTATTTATTCTATGCCCGTTGAATTTCTGACGGGACAGGTAGATACAAAAATTGTATCATAATTTCCATGTCAATAACCTTTAATGATTGAATTACTTTTATATTCGGTTCTTATCATGCTCGCTTCACTCGTTGGAGTTTTTTCCATATGGCGAAGAGTGGGGTGGGCCATTGAACGTAACTTGAGTTGCTTGGTCAGTTTCTCAGCGGGAGTTTTTATCATCATTGCCTATCAGTTGGGTGGAGAAGTCCTGGAACATTCGAATACTTTCGGTTCAGGATTACAGTGGATAATTATCGGAGCGCTTGCGGTCTGGCTCTTGTTCAAATTTATGCCGTCTTTCCACCATCACCACACCGAAAGATTGGAGATACATCCTCATTCCAGACTTGATGCTAGGAGGATTATGGCTAGTGATGCTCTGCACAACTTAGGAGATGGCATTCTACTAGCTTCCTCTTTCGCAACCAGTTCTTCTTTTGGGATACTTACTGCTTTAAGTATCTTTATACACGAATTGGTACAAGAGATATCGGAATTTTTTGTCCTTAGGCAAGCCGGTTACTCAACCAAGAAAGCTCTGGTTTTGAATTTCGTGGTTTCTAGTACGACGATATTGGGGGCACTTGGCAGTTTTTTCTTGTTGGAAAGTTTTAAAACACTTGAAGTATCTCTCCTGGGTCTCGCCTCCGGAGCCTTCCTGGTAGTTGTTTTGCACGATCTTATTCCACATTCAGTCAGAGCGTCAAAACAAAAAAATCTTTACTCGAAACATCTACTATGGTTTCTCATGGGTGTTATTCTAATGTTCATCATCAATATGTTTACCATGCATTAAGAATCTGCAAAGGCGGTGTTTGTTTGAACTTTAAAAAATAAGAGTATCAGTTTAGTTGATATTCCAAATGAAGCAGGCTCATGATGGAATAATTCATATTTATGTAATAATATTACTAATATGTTTGAGAAATACCTTAAAGATATCGGTCTTTCAGACAAGGAAGCTGCTGTTTATGTCGCTCTTCTTTCTTTCGACAAGGCGCAAGTTACAGAGATTTCAGAGAAGGCAAAAATTAAGCGCCCTACTACTTATGTCATCCTAGAGAGTCTAGCTAAGAAGGGCTTAGTTAGTGAATCTAATATCGGTAAGAAAACATTCTATATAGCAGAACCACCTGAAAAGTTGGGTTTATTCGTTGAAAGACAAATCCATCTACTAGAGGAGAACAAAAAAAGTCTAGATATCATCGTACCCCAGCTAAAAAGCATACAAAGAGAACAGGGAGAGAAGCCAGCTGTACAATTCTTCGATGGAAAAGAGGGAGTATTGAGCTCTAACTACAATACTTTTGCTGAAAAGTTAGGTGAGGAACCGGTATATATCGTCTACTCAAAAGATACCGTAACAGATATTTTCTCCGAGAAAGAAGCTAAAGAAATGAGAGAAAGGAGAATCTCAATGGGAATAAAATCAAAGGCCGTCTATAACTCCAAAATAGGAGAAAAACCATCAGATGAAACTGGAGACAGAGTAAAGATTGATGAAAGGAAATACCCTATTACCAGTGATATAACTATTTATGGTGATCAGGTAAAAATTGCCGTGTTTGGCAAAAGAATTTCGGGTATCTCTATAAAAAGCAAGGAATTTGCAGAGACACTAAAAAGTTTAATCAAATACATTTTCGATCATAAATAAGGAGTGCCGTGGCAGAGAAATGAATCTCCACCACGGCACAGTGTGGGTTGCGTCAGATCAGGTCTTCGTGGCGCAACCCTTCGGCAACAGAAGCATCATACTTCTTTGGCCGGACGCACTGAACCACCTACTGTGCTAGTCGTGCATTTCATTGCCCTCCTAATCACCCTGATGACTAGCCGAACTGGAGGCCTCACAGGGGTGTAGACAACACCCCTGCTCCCCAGCCGCACTAGTCGTTCATGGAACCCTCCTTTCACCGATAACGCACCGGCTACTCGTCTAACGGCTAGTATATACCCACCCGCTTTATTTGTCAACTGTGAATAACAATATTTGTTTAAATAAGTGTCAATTTTGATGTATTAAAGTCAGATAAAATTAAATTCATATTCTAAATTATGGCTTTATTTAGAGCTATTTTTAGTATTGATTGAGATGAAATGTCAAAACTGCTTGACAAATATAACACGTAGGTATATACTATGCAAGTACGCTAAATTCAGTTCTGGTTAGCGACAGCCAACCGTCCAGATAATTATCGCGGAGCGGCGACCAACTGTGAAGCGTGCAGGGTCTTTACAAACTATGGAGGAACTACATTCCTCCGTCCCGTAAGGCAAAAACTTACCTTATGGGATGGGGGTGTGTAGGGTGGCCTTCAATACCGCATAGGGAGTCTTCCCCTTCAGCAAGGGAAGTGTGCGGAGCCAGTCGCGAGCACAGACTCGCGTCGGGTCAAACCAAGATGGGACTATTTCAGCCTGAGGCCCCGTGTTGCTGCACGGTGTGCTAGGTCCCAGCCCGAACCCACTTCCCCGGATGTTCTTTACAAAAGATTGAGAGATGAGGGAACTCCTTCAGGCTCTCCGCGGCTCCCGGCTCATCGCCCGAGGAGAAGAGAAGGGGTGCGAAGTTTTGCACTACCTGCTTCCCAACGGCAGAGTCGTGGAGATCGTCAAAGCGAAAGCTTAGACGGTGCCCCCGCCGGGATATTATGCAGTCCTGGGAACAGAAAATGCATACGAGAATCCGACTCTCGCTAAACACGGATGCGCCCCACTTGGAGCGCAGGTCGAATCCAAGCAGTGTCACATACTAAAGTTGTGAGCCGCGCGGAAGCAGAGCCGCAATGGGTGAGCGGCAGAGTATCGCTCGCCCTCCCATCAGAGTTTTTCAAGATTGGAAAGTTCTGATGGGAAATGATTCCCAAATGTTCTTTGAGGTGATACATGTGTGATGTTCATCTGTGCGAGAAGATGATTCGTAAAATCTTCGAGATGGGACCGATAAGCCTATTGGTCCTGCCACCGCACATCGCGCTCCATCTTCTGGAGTGCGAGGAATGCTCGAACAAACTCACGACACTGATCGTGCTCTTGGTTGAGCCGTCGGCGTCGGAGAAGGTCATGTAATTGAGGAAATAGTTCCTCAACTGCTGCCACACATGAGTGGTCTGGAGGATAACAGTATGATGAGCGCGACGCCGGCAATCGTCTGCTGGATGCTTCTCCCGGTTGTCGGGGCGTGGCTCGGCCTGTCCATTTCGTGGGACTGGTCGAATCACCCGTCTTTCCAAATCGCTTCCTGGGCCTTCGTTGGCTTCTGGACGGTATTTGGTTGGACGACCGGTTGGGCCGTGGGGACGAAAGTCTACCACTGGCTCTGCCACCTCGAATACTTCGGGTGAGAGGCCCAGTGCTGCTAACCTTGGGTTAGCGGGGATGTTATCGCAGTCCTGGCAACAGAAAATGCGTACGCGGAGAGGTGAAATCCGAGAAAACAAATAACCACGTCAGCCGGCGCGTCAGCCCGGTATCGTCTGAGGAGGTCATAAATCCTCGGACTTCCATCAAAGTTTTTAAATCTTGAAAATTTTGATGGGACAATTGGGTCCCGTGTTCTTTGAATGGAGTGAGTAATGAAAAAAGTAATCATCGTTGATCCGGGTCCGATCGGTCAAGCATTGAAGTCGGTTCTCGAACTCAAGGGTGGCATGGAAGTTCTCATCGTCAAGAACGAGGACGAACTCGTCG
>MHVR01000001.1:558-12478 GCA_001825315.1 Candidatus Zambryskibacteria bacterium RIFCSPHIGHO2_02_FULL_43_14 | reverse complement strand
TTTCCGAATTTTCGCGGGGGGACTTCCTCGCCGCCGCAGGCGGCGAAATGCGTTCGGACTAATTCAAGAATACTGCACATAAATGAAGAAAAAAGTATTGGTTATTCTCGGACCTACCGCGTCCGGTAAAAGCGCTCTCGCGGTCAAACTTGCTAAGAAATTTAATGGAGAAATAATCTCCGCCGACTCGCGACAAGTTTATAGAGGCCTCGATATTGGTACCGGCAAGATTACGAAACGGGAGATGAGAGGCGTACCTCATCATCTTCTAGATCTAGCAGACCCAAGGAAACAATTCAATGTTGCTCAATATAAAAAATTAGCGGAAGAAAAAATAAAAGAAATAAATTTTCCCATTGTGGTTGGCGGCACTGGATTCTATATAGATGCGCTTGCCGGATTAACTAATTTCCCCGATGTCCCGCCAAACAAGAAATTTAGAGAAAAATTGAATAGAAAATCTGCCACGGAACTTTTCAAAATACTTCAAAGAAAAGACCTAAAAAGAGCCTGGAGTATTGATCCAAATAACAAAGTGCGTCTCGTTCGCGCTCTCGAAATTATCGAGGTATTGGGCCACGTGCCAAGGTGTCAACCTGCCACGTCGACACCTTATAGATTTATTTATATAGGCCTTAGACCAGATAATTTAAACAAAAAAATACTATTAAGAATTCGTAAGTGGTTAAAAAATGGTTTAGTAGATGAAGTTAGAAAACTCCATACAGATGGCATTAGTTGGAAAAGATTTGATGAAATAGGTCTGATTTATCACACAGTAACCAAATATTTACAAGGCAAAATATCTAAAGAACAGATGGTTCAAGAAATGTTTATTGAAATCCGCCAATATGCTAAGCGCCAGATGACCTGGTTCAAACGTAATAAAAAGATTAAATGGTTTAAGCCGGAAGATTTAAATGAGATTGAGAAACATGCTAGGATGACTCTGTTGGGCCTATAGTTTTAATGGTAAAACATCGCTCTCCAAAAGCGAGGTTCCAGGTTCGAGTCCTGGTGGGCCCGCCTTCGCTACGCCGAAGCTCGCAAGAGCGTAGGCGAGTTTCGCATAGCTCCGGCGTGGCAAAGCCCGCTTTCAGCACGACGAAGTCAATCTTTGATGTAGTCGGCTATAATAAATATATGTATTACGTATATAGCTTGAAATGTAAAGATGGATTTTATGTTGGTTGCACAGACGACTTAAAAGATAGAATGACTAGACATGAAAAAGGTCATGTCCCGGCGACCAAAGACAGACTTCCAATTAAGTTGGATTTTTATTTTGCAATACCAGACAAATATAAAGCTTTCGAATTTGAAAAATATTTGAAGTCTGGATCCGGTAGGGCCTTTATTAAGAAACGTTTTTTAAATTAACTGGTATCGTGTGGAATTCTCCGCATATAATTTAGAACCGATTGCTAGCAGTGGAATTTTGGGACATTAATTTTTTAAAATAAAACGAAAGGCGCACTCCCCGAAGGAAAAGCGCCCTTGAACGACTTTCACGGCTTGACCGTGCCGCCGTTCGTATTCTGATTCCCACATCGCTGGCATGGACCGGCACCGCCGTCGAAGTCCCAGCTACCCTCGTACTTGCCCTTCGTTTTCGTGCGACCGTTAGCGACGCCGATCCTCTCGTACGTCATGTGTTCAGGAATTCTACATTCATCTTAGCACACTGGACTTGACTTGTCAAGCCAGTTGTGCTACTCTTATTCCAGAATAGTTCGTAAACCTTTCCTGTGAGGTGATACGTGAACATAAGCGACGTTCTCTCGGTGCTTTCCGGGATCGTCATCCTGATCGCTTTCTTCCCCTACATCAGGGCGATTGTGAGAAAGGAGACGAATCCACGCAAGGCAACCTGGCTCATCTGGGCGACGGGTGATTGGATCGTCCTCGCTGGAATGATTGCCAAGGGAACTATCAGCGGACTGATCGCGGCGGCGTGCCTCGGTGCGACGACCATCTTTCTCCTTTCTCTCCGCTACGGAGAGCCAGGCTGGAAGATCCGCGACAAAGTCTGTATCACGCTGTCGGGGGTAGCAATACTTCTCTGGCAGTACTTCGGTGAATCAAACCTGGGCATCGGTTTCAGTCTGCTATCGCTTGCGATCGCAGCTTGGCCGACGTACGTGTCAGCGTGGGAGAAGCCAGAGAACGAGGATGCGAAAGCGTGGATCATTTTCAACATCTCGAGTTTTATCGGGGTGCTGGCGATCAGACACGCGACGTTCGCAGACATCGCTCCTCCGGTGACTTTTCTCCTCATCGACTTTCCATTGCTCTATCTGCTGTTTATCCGCCCAGCTTCGCTACGGCGGAGAGCGCAGGCAACCTAATGACCCGTCATCGGTCAGTTCGACAGAAACCTGTCGCGCTGTATCGGTGATGGGTTTTCTGTTTTATAACAACATTCTAACTCACAAGATTAAACCCTTGGAAAACATTATTCCATTTAAGGACCATGTTTTGTATAATGTTCCATTCTAAACCCTGATAGCCCGCCAATTAAGCCTTTTTCTCTTTATAAACCGTGTGTTTACGAATTATTGGATTGTACTTTTTGAACTCCAGTTTGCGCTCGACAGCTTTTTTATTCTTGCGCGAATAATAAGTGTGGCCTTTGCCGGCACCCTTTTCGTCCCCTACCGAGACCAGTTTTATGAGATGGACTTGCGACATGACCTTAAAATACCTAAATTGCGTTAGAAATGCAAATTTTGTTATATGCGACTAAGCTAGATGAATTTCTGAACCTTCCCTAGCTTTTTGGGAAAGTTTGATCGCTACCTCATCACCTTTCTTTCCGGATTCAACTGGTTCATGATTGAGCTGCATCGAATTAATCGAATCCCCAAATTCATCATCCCCATGTTTGACTTTAATCGAGTCGCCAATTTTTAAACCTTTCTTCAGTTTAATAACAGCAACACCGATTTTGTCATACCAATGAGTTACTTCGCCGACTGAATCACTCTTTGCCATAAAACAATGGTATGTGAAATTATTGACTCTGTCAATATGTTGTACTTCGTATGTTGTGCGCCGGGCAGGAATATTTCTATACGAGTCTTTTGTTTCTAAATGCAAATCCCGAACTTGATTTTAGATATTTTTCGAATTCTTGAGCTTTTGATTTATTTATAGATGCTCCATACCAGACTAGTTTAAATGGTGTTTTGTTAGAAGAATAATTCGCTTGACCACTATTATGTTGTTTTAATCTTTTCTTTAAATCAGAAGTTGATCCGATATAGAAACTTTTATCTTTTAAACTCTGGATTATATAGGTATAAAACATATGGATTTTGTCCCACTTCACTACGTTACGCGGGACCACTTCGCTAAATCATAACAAAAACACTACCATTTTAGATAGTGCTTTTGTGCTTGCACCGCGTAGCTTTGCCAATGCAAAGCGAAGTGGTGCGCCGGGCAGGATTCGAACCTGCGTAGGCCTAAGGCCGCCAGATTTACAGTCTAGTGCGATTGACCACTCCGCCACCGACGCGATATCTATAAACTTAACAGTTTTTTCGAAGCATTTCCACTCTTGCACAAATTATAGAAGATGATATATTGAAAGCAGGTCGGGTGTGCAAGCCAACCTTGAGGGGACAAGCTCACTTCTGGTGAGCGTAGGCATCAGCCTAACCAACACGCTTCCGCAGGAGCAGCCCCTCGCGGCGAGCTACGCCCCGACCTACCCCCCCACCGCTTCCAAGCGATGGGGTTTTCTATTTCAAGACTGGTTCTTTCTTCGACATAATGGTATTGATACTCGTGGAGCGTTTACTCCTTTTTATATCAAAGGAAAAGTTGCCGCTTCGCACATCGACCTCAATCGTCCCGCCAGAAAGCACTTTATTGGATATCATCATTGAAGCCACCGGATTGAGGATTTTTTCTTGAATGAGACGTTTCAAAGGTCTTGCTCCATATTGCGGGTTGTATCCCTCCTTAGCTAAGAGTTCAGGCACGGGTTCTGTCACCTGTAGATTGATTTCCTTATCTCCAAGACGTTTTTTTATAATTTCGATTTGAATATTAACAATCTTTTTAATCGCCTCTTTAGAAAGAATGTCGAAGACGATAATATCGTCAAGGCGATTTAAAAACTCCGGTCGGAAATGTTCTTTGAGAGTTGAGAGTAACTTGTCTTTGACCCCCTCATAATTTTCTTTTTCGCCGTTGCTGAAGCCGATGGATTGCATTTTGTCGATATATTGAGCGCCGATATTAGAAGTCATGATAATGACTGTGTTTTTGAAATTGATGACTCTGCTCTTAGCATCTGTCAGACGACCGTTGTCAAGAATTTGTAGTAAAACGTTGAATACTTCGGGATGTGCTTTTTCTATCTCGTCGAAAAGAATTACCGAATAAGGTCGGTGCCGTACCGATTCGGCAAAGCTCGAACCTTCCTCGAAGCCGACATAGCCGGGTGGCGCGCCGATGAGTTTGGAAACAGAATGCTTTTCCATAAACTCCGACATATCCACGCGAATAAGCGCTTTCTCGTCATCAAACATAAATTCCGCCAAAGCTTTGGTTAGTTCGGTTTTACCTACACCAGTTGGACCAAGAAAGATAAAAGAACCAATAGGGCGATTGGGGTCAGATATGCCAGCGCGCGAACGCTTGATTGTGTCAGAAATTTTTTTAACCGCCTCATCTTGTCCGACAATACGTCTCTTGAGAAACTCTTCCATCCTAGAGAGTTTTTCGGCTTCTTCTTCAAGCATTCTAGATACAGGAATACCAGTCCAACGACTGACCACCACCGCGATGTCCGGCGCGGTGATTTCTTCTTTCAAGATTCTCCTCGAACTTTGGAGTTTTTTAAGACGTTTGCTTTTAATATCCAGTTCCCGTTCCAAGCCTGGAATTTTGCCATAACGAAGCTCTGCCGCGCGTGAGAGGTCGGCTTGCGCCTCTGCCGCTTCGGCATCTAGACGCAAAATCTCGAGAGTTTTTTTAATCTCTTTTATTTCCCCTACCGTTTCTTTCTCGTTTTTCCATTTAAGCTCAATCTCTGAAGTTTTTTCACGCAAGTCCGCAATTTCTTTGTCGATAACTTTCAATCGAGTCTTCACTTTAAGATTCTTAATCTCTTTCTTGAGCGCCTCTTTCTCAATTTCAAGCTTCATAATCTTGGAGTGCGCTTCTTGAAGCACCGGCGGCATATTCTCAAGAGAAATTTTCAAGAATGAAGCGGCTTCGTCTATGAGGTCTACCGCTTTGTCCGGCAGAAATCGGTCAGTAATGTAGCGCGAAGAGAGAGTAACAGCGGCTTGGATAGCATCATCGGTAATGCGCACTCCGTGGTAGAGCTCGTATCGTTCCTTGAGTCCACGAAGAATGGTCATGGCATCTTCGACGAACGGCTCTTGAACATAGACCGGCTGGAAGCGACGTGTCAGAGCCGGATCCTTCTCGATATGTTTCTGATACTCGCGCAAAGTGGTCGCTCCAATGGCCCGTAATTCTCCTCGAGCCAGCGGCGGTTTGAGCATATTGGAAGCATCCATGGAACCCTCTGCGGCGCCGGCGCCGACAATAGTATGAATTTCGTCTATGAAGAGCACAATTTTACCTTCGGACTTTTCAATTTCTTTAATAATATTTTTAAGTCGCTCCTCAAACTCACCGCGATACTTGGTACCAGCAATTAAGAGTCCGATGTCAAGAGAAACAAGTTCTTTGTCTCGGAGGGATTCCGGTACATTACCTCCAGCCATGCGCAGAGCGAGCCCCTCGGCAATAGCGGTCTTGCCGACACCAGCCTCGCCTATGAGAATGGGATTATTTTTTGTTCGGCGGGAAAGAATCTGGATAATGCGCGAAATTTCGTCATCACGGCCGATAACCGGATCAAGTTTGTTCTGCTTCGCCAGTTGAGTTAAGGAGCGAGTGTATTTAGAAAGTGATTTGAATTTCTTTATCTCTTTTGGTTCGGCGGGACTGATCTTTTTTAGTTCTTCAAGCACTTTCAAAACCGTTTGTCTGTCAATCTTGAATTTTAAAAGGAGTTCACGCGCTTCTCCAGGCACATCAAGCACTGCGATAAAGAGATGTTCGGTGGAAACAAATTCATCTCCCAACGATTGCGCTACTTTACTAGACGATTCAATAGTGTGAGCCAGTTCAGGTGTTAAATAAATCTGATAAGACGGAGAAATGGTCTGACTAATTTCTGAACTTTCTATCGAATCAAGCACTGAATCGGTCAGAAGAATAGTATCAACATCCATCTTATCTAAGATAGAAATGGCCATACTTTCCTCCTGTAAGAGAAGGGCGGCTAGGAGATGTATCGGATTGACGTGATTCTGACCACGCTCAATGGCCAGCTCGTGAGCTTTGCGGATAACCTCTTTGGCCTTGGTAGTAAAGTGGTTAAATGGTTGCATATTGTTATTTATAGCGACCTCGTGGAGCTATTTTACCATGGACGACGCTACCGAGCAAAATATTTCAATCGCTCGCCTGACTTCACTACTGGTTGTGAAGCGCCCGAAGGAGAATCGTACCGGCGTATCCGGTGGTTCGGGCTTGTTTGAACTGCATGCAGGCCCGGCAGATACGAGCACTCCAGCGCGGTCGAGTGCCAGTACTAGAAGTTCCGGAAGAATGCCGGGTACGGAAACATTTATTATATTAGGCACACTCTTAGTTACACTCACTTGCGGTAAGAACTTCCGGATTGCTTCCACAAATTCGGCGCTCAGAGAATTCAGACGTTTATGCTCCGATTCTCTGTTTTGCACCGCTATTTCCAGCGCTTTGGTAAACCCTGAAATCAAAGGTACGGCGGGAGTACCTTGCGGCGGCAAGTTTAACTTAACCCCCCTTCTTATCGCTAAGATGCCAATACCTTTGGGTCCGTAGAGCTTGGCCGAATCAATAGTCAGGAGGTCGCATGCCAGCGCTTCCAAACCGACGTTGAAATATCCTGCCGTCTGCGAAGCATCTATATGCAGGAGCGGAAAATTAGCATTGCGCTTCTTTCTTTCTTCGCGCACTCGCCGGCCAGCTTTATTGTCGACTACTACGGCGGAAACTAAGGTCGTATCTTTTTGTATAGGCATAGGTTTGCCGGCCTGCCACGTTGAGATATTGAGACCTTCGGCAGCTTCAAATACGGAAGGGTGGCTCTCCGCATCTATGGCAAGATGGTTATTTTTTACTCCACGAATGGCCCAAGTGTTTGCTTCCGTTCCTCCGGAAGTAAAGATGATTCCTTCTTTCGTCGCAGACAACATCTTTGCAATCTTGGTGCGATATTCATCAACCTCTTTTTTCACTTCTAACCCTTCCTCGTAAATAGCGTTTGGATTGTAGAAATCCTTCGACCAATATTTATCCATCACTCGCTTGACCTCCGGCAAGACCGGTGTGGCGGAAGCATAGTCAAGAAAAATTCTTTTCTTTCGGAAGAAATTCATTAAGCTAATCATAGTTATTTGCATATCTTTTATCAAATGATGAAGCCCGCGGAGAACCGAGGGTTCATCGCGGGCGATAGTTAAAACTTTTTCGGGTTGGGGTAAGCAAGCTCATAGATAGTGAGAACTGCATCTTCGAATGGCAGAGGTTTGCGACGAAGTTTTCTCCACAGCCAGAAGAAAGTTCCCAAAATGAAAGGCGCTACGGTCGCAAGCACCACCAGAATCAGCAAAAAGATCAGGCAAGAAATAACAATCATTATTCCTCCACTCCACTTATGACATTACTACATAAATCTCTCATTGTCTAGCCCCCTATCTTAACATTTTATGCGATCGCTTGGTTTGTTAAGATTGTAATTATTGTAATATTATTTCAAATACTTAAGCGTGTTTTTGCAATATATTTATGATAAGGTTAGAGCTTAATTATGGCTAAACTAGAGCAGAAAGAAAATAAAGATATTCGTCCGCCGGTAGTGGTTATTTTGGGGCACATTGACCATGGCAAATCGACACTCATTGACTACATCAGGAAGACAAACGTGACAGGAACAGAAGCAGGTGGCATTACTCAACATGCGAGCGCTTACGAGATTATTCATACTTCAAAGGATGGGCAAAGCAAACACATTACTTTTCTCGACACGCCCGGTCATGCTGCTTTCGAGAGCATGCGTACTCGTTGTGCCAATGTAGCCGACATCGCAGCTCTCGTTGTTAGTGCAGAAGATGGAGTCAAACCACAAACACTTGAGGTTTTTAAGTATATTAAGGAGTGTTCATTACCATATCTTGTCGTCATCACTAAGATCGATAAACCTTCGGCCGATATCGAGCGTACCAAACAGAATCTGGCAGAAAATGAAATTTATGTCGAAGGTTACGGCGGCAATACACCGATCATCGAGCTATCAGCCAAGACAGGTAAGGGTGTGGAAGAATTTTTGGATATGATTGGACTTATGGCCGAATTGGAAGAGAAAACGGCAGACAAAGATGCGCTCGGCTCTGGAATAATTATAGAGAGCCGACGTGACGCTAAAAGAGGCATCATTGCCGTCGGTATCATTAAGGATGGCACAATACGCCAAGGACTGTTTGCCGCCACCATGGCGGGGCAGGCCGCCTCGAACGGTACCATAGCACCGATGCGTCTCCTTCTTGACGCAGACGGCAACACAGTCGAGGAGCTAACTTTCTCAAGTCCAGTGCAAATTGTCGGTTGGAATAAAATACCAAGTGTTGGAGCCAAGTTTAAAACATTTCTAAAAAAAGATGAGGCGCTTGCTTTTGCAGCCTCAACATCTGGAATAGTCGAGGTTCCGACCCAGTCGAAGACTGGTGTCGGAAAAGAAATTACTGTCTTGCCTATTGTCCTTAAAGCCGACACTGCCGGCAGTTTGGAAGCAATTATAGGAGAAATCTATAAACTTTCGAGAGAAAAAATTGAGCCTAAAATTATCCTCTCAAGTGTCGGCAATATAAATGAAAATGACGTTAAGTCAGCACAAACTACTCCCGGTACCATTATTATCGGTTTTAATATCAAAGTAGATTTACAGGCGGCCAACTTGGCAGAACGTTCCGATATCACTATTACATTATTTAGTGTTATCTATGAACTTACAGACAAAATCAAAGAGTTTCTCACTGAAAAAGAGCCGAAAACCGAAGTGGAAGAAATAGAAAGTACTTCTAAAGTAATCAGATTATTTGGAACATCAAAAGGTAAGCAAGTTTTAGGCGGACGCGTACTCTCGGGTATTCTTAAATGCGGCGCTTTTATTAAAATTATCAGACGCGAAGCAGAAATTGGCCATGGTAAAGTCAAGGAACTCCAACAGTTCAAAATCGCCATTGACTCCACAAACCAAGGCGCCGAATTCGGCGCCTTGGTTGAATCCAAGACAGAAATTGCACCTGGAGATATACTTAATGCAATAGTACTCGTTACTAAATGAAAGAAATCAGGAGAGAAATAATTGCAGAAATTCTGCATCGTCTGGCTGCCGAATTTGTGCACGACAAGTCAAATACCACTTCACTTCTTACTATCACTCGTGTCGAATTATCCCCTACCGGCAAAGAGGTAAAAATATTTTTTACTACCTTACCGGAAGCTCAGGAAAATACTGCTCTAAAATTTTTAACCAGAAAGACTCCGGAATTTAAGAGATACATACGAGATGAATCCCGTATCGGCGTAGTGCCGCATGTCGATTTCAAAATCGACTATGGCGAAAGAAACCGTCAGAGATTGGATGAGTTGAGTAAGTAAGCTTTGACTAAATTCTCAAACAAAGAAAAGACCGTCATGGGACCGACCCCGCCAGGCACAGGAGTAATCGCTTTTACTATTTTGCTGACTTTTTCGTAATCTACATCACCAACTACTTTGCCATTCTTGAGAGTGATACCAACATCGATAACTATCTGACCCGACGAGACATGATTTTTAGTTATCAAACCGGGATGGCCGGCGGCTACTACTATAATATCGGCCCTTTTAGTTTCTTCTTTAAGGTTTCTTGTGTGAGTGTGACAAACTGTAACTGTTGCCCCTTCGTTAAGGAGTGCAAGAGCAATGGGTCTTCCCACCAAACTTGACTGCCCCACCATTGTAATTTTTTTACCAGTGAGATCTATTTTGTAATTTTTAAATAAAGTGAGTATACCCTTGGCTGTAGCGGGCACAAAACCATTCTTTTTATCAAAAAGAAGTCTGGTATTTTTGGCAGTGAGTCCATCCACATCTTTTCTCTGGTCTATTGCCATAATAATCCGCGTAGTATCAAAATTCTTCGGAAGAGGCAACTGGACTATGATACCGTGAATACTTCGGTCTTTATTGAATTTTAATATATTGGAGATTACTTTTTCGATTTGAATATTTTTTGGATATTTCTCGTGTAAAACTTTTGCACCAATTTTCTCGGCAAATTCTTTCTTTTTCTTGATATACACATTGGTTCTGTCGAGATTCCCTATCTGTATTATTACCAACTTAGGATTAATGGCCAATTTGCTGATTTTTGCCATGAGCTTAAGAGCTAATCTATTACTCAATTTTTTACCATCTAAGATTATTGACATAGTATTTTAATAGTATAGTGCGAGATGCCGGAATCGGACCGGCGCCCGATGCTTGGGAAGCACCAGTTCTGCCACTAAACTAATCTCGCTTACCATCGCATTCTACTTCACCACACCTTATTCCGTCTAGTTTAGGCGGGGTAAACCAAACTATACCCACTTGCCTGTGCAGTATTCTTGAATTAGTCCGAACGCATTTCGCCGCCTGCGGCGGCGAGAAACCCCCCGCGAATTCGGAGCGGCTTCGCCGCGAGATTTAACAATTTCCAATTTTTCTTTGGCGGCAACTAATTCAGTATTCGCGAAGCGAATACAATTACATCTTATGAAAAATTTAAGAAAAAATCAAAAAAAAGAAACCCACCAGAGGTCTTGCGACATGGTGGGTTCTGACCGAGCGCGAAGCTCGGCGGTTGGACTAGTGGAGAACGGCGAGGATTCTTGCCTTCGCATTCGGGAAGGCCTTCTCGTATTCGGGGTGCGGATCGCCGAGTTCGTATTCGGTGCCACCGCTGACGAACTTCTCGTCGCCCTTCTTGTTGTCGACGGGAAGCTCGGCCTGAACTCCGTTCACGAGACCCTTGAAGAGAAGCACCTTCCGCCACAGCTCTGGGGCACCGTAGCGACCCTGCGGCGGTGGAATTTCTCTCTGAAAAAACTCCCAATTCTCGATTCTCTGTGCCATGCGGCACCTCCTTCGTGGTTGGTTGATGATTCGGTTACGCCGGAATGGCGTGGAGTTCGCGGAGTACGAGACAGCCGTCCTTGCAGTCGTCTTCGCCCATGGGACAGCCGACATCACCGCAGAGGCGAACTTCGCGCCGCAGATGCTCTCGCCGGTCTTCACGGCAGTCGAGACACTCTTCGGACAAGAGACACAGAGCGTCGAGATAGCCCTGCTTCTCCCGTTCGATACATCGCTTCTCGAGATCGCTCCCGCGCGGCGCTTCGTAGACGTGGCCTGCCAAGCACTGAACGTTGTACATGGTTTTTACCTCCTCAATCAGTTTTGGGTTTGGAATTCCTGCGACACAGCAACCAAGAAAACCGAATTTCTAAGCTATTGTGTCGCAGGAAAATAGACCGCTATTTACAAGGTACTAACTTTAATTTACTGCCTAAAGTGTAGCATATTTCATCTATCCTGTCAAGCTCAACAAAAAATCAGCATTTCTGCTGTTTCTTGTCTAAAATCTTATGAATTCAATGATTAAAAATTTTTCTTTTCTTTTTTCTCCTAAAACATGGTTCGAGCTGATTGTTTTTCCGGGCTCTTTGGCGGTTTTGAAATCTCGCGGCGAAGCCGCTCCGAATTCGCGGGGGGTTTCTCGCCGCCGCAGGCGGCGAAATGCGTTCGGACTAATTCA
>MHVR01000001.1:0-496 GCA_001825315.1 Candidatus Zambryskibacteria bacterium RIFCSPHIGHO2_02_FULL_43_14 | reverse complement strand
TGATTCGTATTGGATTTTCGAGGCAAAAACGAATTGGCGATTTTGAAAGAAGAAAAGAAGAATTTTTAATCCTTAATCCAAAAATACTATGAGATATATACTTTACGCTCGAAAGAGCACCGAAGAAGATGACAGGCAGGTTTTAAGTATCGAAGCTCAACTTGTTGAGCTCAAAGAATTTGCCGCCAAAGAAAAATTGGAAATTGTTGCCTCGCTTTGCGAGGCCAAAACCGCCAAAGAGCCCGGACGAATTAAATTCGCAGAAATGTTGTCATTACTCGAAAAAGGAAAAGCAGATGGAATAATCTCATGGCACCCCGATAGGTTGGCACGCAATTCTGTTGACGGCGGAAAGATTATTCATTTTGTAGATCGTGGCTTGATTAAGTCCCTCAAATTTCCGACCTTTTGGTTTGAACCCACCCCACAAGGATTGTTTATGTTAAACATCGCTTTCGGCCAATCAAAATATTTTGTAGACAATTTGCGAGAGAAT